>JBEANZ010000396.1:0-6561 GCA_041165185.1 Verrucomicrobiota bacterium
TCGCGCGCACGGGCCACGCGATGGACAAACTCTACGCCACCGAGGCGCGCGAGGGCGGCACGCGCGCCGTGGCGACGGACGTGCCGGCGATTGCGCGCGAGGAGCTGAGCGTGTTGACGCCGGCGGAGTGGGAGCGGGCGAAGGGCGAGCTGATGTTTGACGCGTGGGTGATCGCGGCGCGCGCGGCGGGAAAATAGGGCGACGGGATCGCGGGCGGTTTTGGCAGTGGCAAACCGGCGTCGGGCTGTTCAGGGGCCGGATTGAAAAAGTTTTCCGTCTTCGGCGCGACGGAGGAAGCGGCCCATCGAGAGCGCGCGCATGAAGCCGACGCCGTAGCGGTTGTATTCCGCGGCGCCGTAAGCGCTGGTCGGCATTTGCGCGAAGAGCGTCCGCATCCGCGGCAAGTCGAGGCAGCGTGCGGCGAGGTCGCAGCGGTCGAGCCGCTCGATCTCGGCGGCGATGGCGGCTTTCTCGGTGGCGAGGTGCAGGAGGACGTCGGCGGACTGGCGGCCGTGGCGGGTTTCGCGGAGCACGAGTTCCGGGAGGAGGCCGGCCATGGCGTCGCGAATCAACGAGCGGGGGAGGCCGTCGCGGATGAAATGTTCCTCGGGCACCGACAGGCAAAACTCCATCACGCGCCGGTCGGTCGTCGGGTCGGTGAAATCGACGCCGGCCAGGCGACGCGCCGCCGCGACCTGCGGGCCGAAGTCGAACCGGCGCAGACACCAGATGCGCAGCGGCCGGCTGTCGAGATCGCGGGCGAGCTCGAGCGTGCGCGCGGGCGCGAGGCCGTGCGCGAGCGCGAATTCGGAGCGCAGACCAGTGGCCTCCGCCATGGTGACGGGCAGCGGTCCGCGTCGCGGTTGCGCAAACGCGGGCAGCAGCGGACGCACAAACTGCCCGATGAGCGGACGCCACGGTTGCCCACGACGGTGGAGCGCGCGGGCCAGCGCCGCGCCGGCGAAGAGCCGTCCGCTGCCCGCGAGTGTCGCGAGCGCGCGGCGCCCGTCGTAGCTGCACGAAAAATTCCCCTTGGACCCGGTGAGCAGCACGCGCAGCCCGCGGCGTTGGGCGTCCATCAGGATGGCGTGAAACCACATGACGTTGCCCGGATTGAGCTGCGGGCCTTCCGCCGCGTCGCTCATCAAGTCCAGCGGGCCGAGGAGGCCGCCCGAGTGGTTGGGAACGAGCACGTGTTCCAAGTTCGAGTGCAGCGCCGCGGTGGCCGCAGCGTGGGCGCGCTCGTCGCAAAACCGGCCGCGGAATCGGTTGTCATCCATCGCCGTGATCGGCACGGCGGTAAACGCCGTGAGCCTGCCGCCGCGCGCCGCGAGTTGCCGCGCGGCGAGCGTGGTCACGCTGGAGCTGTCGAGGCCGCCGCTGAGGTGCGACGCGGCGCGCGTCTCGCCGCGCAGGCGCGCGGCGACCGCTTGCGCGAGCACGGTGCGGAGGCCCTCAGCGTAGTCGCGCGGGTCGGCGAGCCGGAGGAGCGGGATGTTTTCCGGCACCCAAAAGTCGCGGAGGGCGACGCGACCTTGCTCGTAAACCAGCGTGTGCCCCGAGGGCACGGCGGAGATGCCGCGAAAAAAACTGGCGTCGCCGGCGGCGGTGCGCGTGAGCCACTGCGCGACCTTGGTCTCATCGATCGCGAGTGGGATGTCGCCGAAACCGAGGAGGCCGCGGGCCTCGCTGGCGAAGCGGAATTCGCCGCGGCCGGTCCAGTAGTGGAGTGGCCGTTGGCCGGCGGCATCGCGGGCGAGGAGCAGGCGCCGGTGGTCCGCATCCCACAGCGCGAACGCGAAATCGCCGAACACCCGCGTCGGAAACTCGAGACCCCAGCGGCGATACGCGTGGAGCAGCAGGTCTGGGTTGGAGGCGCCCGCGACTCCGAGCGCGGCGGCTAGTTCGTCGGCGTTGTCGAGCCGGCCATCGAGGAGCAGGTGGAGTTCGCCGAGCCGACCGGCGGTCGACGCGTCACACGCGCCCAACTCGGCGCCGGCGACCCACCAGTGCGCCGCAGGGGAATCGGCCCGGTGCCGCAGCGCGCGCAGGCCCGCAGGGAGGCCGGGCTCGTTTCCGCGCGGCAGTGCGCCGATGATCGACATGAGGGCGCCCGTCCCCGGCGGACGGAGCGGGCCACGCGGGGTGGCGAATTAGGAGAAAAGCCCGTCACCCAAGCCGTCGTCGCTGATGGTGGGGTCGCCCTTGGTCTTCTTCGAGGACATCTTGCCGATCCTCGGGGTGCTCCACGGTTTCCGTTGGGAAGCGGGGCTGGACTCAGCCAGCAACGCGGCCAAGTCGGCAGACTGGGACGCGATTGATTCAAAGCACTCGGACACGGCGTGAACGGACATGCGCGACGTAGCGGGCGGCGCGGTCGTGGGTCAACTGGCAAGTGGCGGACGCCGCAAAATGGCGGACGCTAGATGGTGGTCGCACAGGCCGCGCGCGTCGCCCGGGCGTTTTTCGTCCCCCTGAGGCGCGAGACGGGTTGATGGGTTCTCGGAATCGGGTCAGGCGAGGGCGACCTCGGGCGAACGCGCGCACGGCCGGCGGACTTCAAACCGGTCGCCCGCCCCGCTGTGCGTTGCTGAGTCGTCTGCTGCCGTGCGGGCACAAAAAAGGCCGGAGCATTTCGGCTCCGGCCCAAAGGGTGGTTGCTTGGCCCGACTCAGTGGGCGAGCAGCATGTTGCGCGCGTGCTTGAGGGTCTTGGTGACGGCGCGCTGGTGCTTGGCGGACAGGTGGGTGTATTTGCGGGGGAGGATTTTCCCCGTGTCGGTCACGAAATGGCGCATGACTTCCGGCGTGGTGAAGGGAATCTCGGCCGGCGTGGGCGTTTGGGTTTTCTGCTCGGTGGTGGTCGGCGTCGTGCTCATGGGATCAAAAGGAGGGCCGACGGTGCGGGGTGGGTCGGCGCTGTCAACCCGCGATTTTGGAGTGGAAAACCCGGACGAACACCGGGAGTTTCCGGCGGACCTGTCCCCGTAGCTCAACTGGATAGAGCAGCGGTTTCCTAAACCGCTTGTCCCGGTTCAAGTCCGGGCGGGGGCACCACTTCGAGAAAGGGGCGAACTCGAAGTGGCCGATTAGGAAAGTTTCGTAACTTGGCTGGCGCGCGGAGGGTATCGTCCGGCACGAGCCGGCTGGTGTGGTCCGTGCGGATGGCGCGCGCGTGGTAGGCGATGGCCTCGAGCCGGCGGCGCAACTGCTTCGCCCCGTCGGGCACGGGTTTCAGGAGCGCCGTGAGTTCGGGCTCGCGGTCGGGCGTGGCGGCGGTCGCGCCGCGCTTGCGTGACTCCTCCAGCACGCTGTCCACGAGCTGGTGCATGAGCGCCGCGCTTGTGTTCGGCAGCTTGCCGTCGCGCTGGTGGAGCGCCGCCATGGCCGTGAGGAAAAAGGGATTGCCCGCCATCACCTCCAGCCGGTCGGTGCCGATGGCGCCGAGCAGATCGGTCGCGCAGCCTGCGCCCTGCCCGCGAAACTCCGGCTGCGCCGCCTCCATCTCCTGATACCAGGCATGGACAAACTGCCCGCGACCAAGCGCGGTGAGCGGCGCGATTTCGTGCGGCTTGGGAAACGACTCCAGTCGGAACCCGGGCTTCTCGTAGGATTTCACGCGGCAGGTGACGACCATCCGGCACTTGCCATACGCGCCACCGGCAAACGCCGCGATGGCGGCGCGCACGGTCGCCACGCGCGTCCGCGGCACCTCGTCGAGCCCGTCGAACAGCATGAACGCGAGCCCGCGCCGGAGCACTTCCGGCAGGCGCTCCACCGCCGCGTGATGGCTGCCCGCGCGCAACTGCCGCAGCAGAAACTCCTCGACGTCCCCGGACGTGCCCGCGCTGTCCGGCACGAGCCCGGCCGCGAACTCGCGCAACGCGAGGCGCAGCGGCAGCCGCCGCCCGCCGCGCAGCTCGACGGGCACTTGGGTGGCGGCGAGTTGCCGTGGCTCGCCGAGCGCGCCGAGCAGCTCGTCGGCGAGACCGAGGGCGACATATTGGAGGAGCGTGGATTTGCCCGAGCCCGGGTCGCCGACGAGCGCGATGCGCGACGCCTGCGGCGCGAACAGCGCCTCCAGTGCGGAGAGCGGCGCGGACTCCCCGCGCGGATAAAGGAGTTCCAATAGCTCCATTGTTTTCCGCGGACCGGCGGCGGGCTTCAGCGTTTTCGTTTCGAGCCCGACATAGACCTGTGCGAGCCGGAGCCTCGCCGCGACCTCGCGGTCCACGTTGAGCCCGCTCGTGACGAGCTTGGAACAGTCGGCGACGACGGAGCGCGCAATCGCGGCGAACGCGCCGAGCAGCGCGGCATCGGACGGCGGCAAGGTGGGCGCGGGCGACGGGTTGGCCGGCGGAAAATAGTTATGAATCAACGCCGCACGCATCGCCGTCCCACCCTTGCCGGCTGCGACTCCGCCATCCATCGCGATGGCTCCCGGGCCGGTTTGCTCAACGAGCGTCGTCGCCGGCGCGACCACGCTCGTGAGCGGCGTTCCGCACTCGCTGCAAAACTTGGCCGGGGCTTTGACCGGCAGGCGACACGCGGGGCACACGGGGTCGGGGGACCTCATCGCCGCACCGTAGCACAACGCCCGCCGTCACGGTAGCGCGAACTCGCCCGCCGCCACCGGCAACCGCTCCGCCGCTCACACGCCCCGGTCCGGCCGGTAGTCGTAGCCGGGGGCGAGGAAATGATTCGCGGCGGCGGAGTTTGTGATGCGGCCGGCGGCGGCGTCCCTCTCGAGGCGCGTCTGCGTGCGAATCGCGGCGACGCCGAGGAGCGCGGTTTCCACGAGCGGCGCGGCGAGGGCGATGTCCGAGCCGCAGCGCTTGGCCGCGCGATGCGGAGTCGTGGACGGGGCGTCTCGCCTCGTGCCTGAAAAAACCGAGGCGGGACGCCTCACCCACGACTCGACGCGCCGCTACCGCACGACGTTCGCTGCCCGCAAATCCGCGCAGAGGAGCTCGCGGTCGTTGCGCACGTAGACGGAGCGGTTGGCGAAGGCCGGGTGCGACCAGTGCACCGCTCGGCCACCGGCGAGATTGGTCGGATCGAGCAGGTGGGCGCGGCTGATTTCCTCGTAACCGGCCGGCGAGAGTTTCGCGATGATGAGGTCGCCGGTTTCGTTGTAGATGAAGAAGCGGTCCTCGTGTTTCACGAGGAAGGCCGTCATCCAGCGCGCGGGTTTCCCATCGGGCGAGGTGGGCGCGAGCGTCTCCCACACGCGTTCGCCGTCGGCGAGTTTCAGGCAGCGCAACTGCCCGAAGCCGCACACGCCGTAGATATGGCCGCCCTCGAGAAACGGCGTGCTCATCAGGCTGTGCAGCCCCTCCGGCCGCACTTCGCTGCGGCCCTTGATCGCCCACTCGACCGCCGCCTTCGGCTGCGCGGCGTCGAGCCGCAGCAGCAGCGAGCCGTCGAAAAACGAGGAGATGAACAGAAACTCGCCGTGCCGCCGCGGCGTGCCGATGGCGTGCGCCATCTTCGTCTTGAACGGCTCCGTCCAAAACACCGCGCCCGTCGCCGGATCGAGGGCGTTGATGGCCTCGCTCTCCCACACGATGAGCTGCCGCCGCCCGCCCGCCTCGATGATCGTGGGCGAGCCGTAGGCCGGCTCGCGGACGTTGAGCGCGCGCCAGAGTTCGCGGCCTGTCTCGCGCTCCAACGCCACCACCGTGTGGCCTTCGCCGCCGACCATGCAGATGACGCGCTCGCCGTCCACGAGCGGCGGCGAGGCGAAGCCCCACGTCTGCGTCGTCACGCCGTAGTCCGCCTTGAACGCCCGCGCCCACACCACGCGGCCCGTCGCGACATCGAGGCAGTGCAGGTCGCCCTCCGCGCCCACCGTGTAAACGCGATCGCCGGCCACCGTCGGGCTCGCGCGCGGCCCCGACGGATAACTGATCTCGTAGCGGCAGGGATACTCGTGCTGCCAGAGCACGCGGCCGTCGCGCTCGTCGAGACAGAGCACGCGTTCGCGGCCCTCCTCGGTCGTGCGCTTGAGCGCGCCGCCCGGGCTCCCGCGCGTCGCCGAATCCGGCCGATCCAAAATGAACACGCGCCCGCCCGCGACGGCCGGGCTACTGTAGCCCGCGCCGACCGGCGCGCGCCAACGCACCGGCGGGCCGCCGGCGGGAAATTTTTCCACGATGCCGCGCTCGCGCCACACGCCGTCGCGTTGCGGCCCCTGCCACTGCGGCCAGTCGTCCGCCGCGAGCCGCGCGGCGGCGGCGAGGGCGAAGAAGATCGACGCGACCGCAGCGAGGATCGGCGCGCGCCGGAGGCTGGCGCGAATGGTCCGGGGAAAAACGCGAGGGGGCACGGACGCGGAGTGTGGGAAACCGGAAAGCCGCGGCGACACCGAAGTAGGGCAGGGTCTTTGACGCGCCCCCAGACGGACCCGTGCAATCAAAGAACCGCGAATGGACACGAATAGACGCGAATTCACAGGCAGCCCAACAGGCGGTTCCCGGCGAAATCTCCGTTCACCGTTTGGTGCGAGCGTGTCTTCGTGGTGCGGGTCGTCTTTTTTGTTCGCGTCCATTCGCGTCCATTC
>JBEANZ010000397.1:0-10014 GCA_041165185.1 Verrucomicrobiota bacterium
GCCCACCTCCGCCACCGCGATGATCGTCGCGAGCGCGGTCGGAAAAACATCCGCGCGCTCCGGCGGCAGCCCGGAAATTTTCCGACGCGCGTCGAGCGGCAACGCGCCGAGCCAACGCAACAGCTCGTGCAGGGTCTCGACCGTCACGAGCGCCGACGTAGCTTCGAACGCCACGCCCGCCCGCTCGCCGAGGATGGCCCGCACGGTCGCGAGCGTGCCGCCGGTCCCGACCGCCGCCGCGCCCCGCAATCCAAACTCGTAGCCGACGCGCGCCAACTCCGCCCGCACATGCCTCGCAATTTCTGCCCCCGCCTCGGCGGAAAACGGCGCGGCGGGATCGGCGACGAATTTTTCCGTGAGCCGCACGCAGCCGAGTTGGAGGCTGGCAGCACGGACGATTCTTCGGTCGCAAAAAGCGAGGCATTCCAGACTGCCGCCGCCGAGATCGAGCACGTGAAAATCGCGCAGCGCCGCGAGCGCGGGATCGGTGGTGAGGCCGCGCCCGATGAGGTTGGCCTCCTCCTCCCCGGTGAGGATTCGAATCTCGTGGCCCGTCGCGGCGTGCACCCGCGCGCGAAACGCGCCGCCGTTCTGCGCGTCGCGCACGGCGCTGGTCGCGACGAGGACCGTCTTCGCCGGCCCGAACGGCGCGGCCTGCGCGAGCAGCGTCCGGATCGCGTCGAGCCCGCGAGCCATGCCTTCCGCGCCCAGCCGCGGCTCGGCCCGACTGATGCCCGCGCTGATGCGCGCGTCGAGCGACTCGGCGGCGAGCGTCTCGATTTCACCGGAGTCAACGCGCGACGCGACGAGGGACTTGATCGAGTTGCTGCCGATGTCGATGATGGCGACCGAAGGATTCATAGCCACGAGGGGGACGGCGGAGTTAACCACTGATGAACACTGATTGGGCACTCATCCGAACAACAGGATCCGTGAATCATCAGCGAGGACTGGAGTTCTAAAGTTCAAAGTCCGCCGGCGCGATCAGCAGGACGAACTCGCCCTTGATCGCGATTTTTGCGAGGCGCGCCTGCACGTCGGCGGCCGGGCCGACGAGGAAGGTCTCGTGGAGCTTCGTCACTTCCTTCGCCACGCAAACGACGCGCGTCGGGCCGAGCGTGGCGACCAGTTCGTCGACCGCCTTGTCGATGCGGTGGCAGCTTTCGTAGAGGACCATCGTGTAGTCGAACGCGCGGTGTTTCTCGAAAAACGCGATCCGCGCGGCGCTCTTCGCGGGGAGGAATCCGACGAACAAGAATCCGTTGGTCGGCAATCCACTCGCGCTGAGCACGGCGGTGAGCGCGCTCGGTCCGGGCACGGGCACGACCGGTAATCCGCGCCGGCGGCACGCGCGCACCACGCGGAAACCCGGATCGCTCAGGCCGGGCGTGCCGGCGTCGCTGACGACGGCGATGGATTTGCCGGCGGCGAGTTGGGCGGCGAGGTGTTCGGCCACCTCGAGTTCGTTGTGCTCGTGGTAGGCGACGAGGTCGCGCCGGAGCCCGAAGCGCGTCAGCAATTGTCCGGTCGTGCGCGTATCCTCGCACGCGACCAGATCGACGGCGCCGAGAATCGCGCGAGCGCGCTCCGTGAGATCGGCGAGGTTGCCGATGGGCGTGGCGACGACGTAGAGCGTGCCGGGCAGCGGGGTGAGCGAGGCGTTGGGGCCGGAGTCGGACATGCGGTGGCAAAAAAAATCCGGCGCGAGGCCGGAAGGTGGGAAGGCGGCTGAGAGCGGAAAGCTAAGAGCGGAGAGCCAGAAACGGAGGAGTGAAAACGAGGGCTTTCGCGCGCCGAGTAGGCTCGGCTCTCAGCTCTGGACTCTTAGCTCTCAGCCCACCGCTCGACCCTCACCGTTCGCCCCATCAGCGGCCGCCGGGCTGGCCCATGCCCGGGATTTGGCCTTCCCAGCCGGCGGGCTTGCTCCACGGGATGGCGGTGTTGTTTTGCGGCGTCATCTGACAGCCGGCGAAGGCGGCGGTGAGCGCGAGGAGGAGGAGCGCGGCGAGTTTCTTCGGTGAGTTCATGGGAGTGGTCAGCGGATCAAGAGGGCGGAGTCGCCCTTCTGCAAGACTCCGCGCAGCGTGGCGGGTTCGACCTGGGCGATGGAAAAATTGGCGCGGACATCGCTGATGAGAACCGTCGCGACGATTTCGGTTCCCTGGCTGACGTTGAGGCGCTGGCCAATCTGCGCGCCGCGGGCGGAACCGAAGTTGAGCACGACGAACGCGCTCGATGGGCCCACGGTCAGCACGGTCGCGCGGCCCGGCCGACTGGAAAACACCGCGGTCGCCGCGCCCGCGACCGTGGGTGCGGCGGCGCCATTGCGGGCGTTGGCGAGCTGGCGTTCGAGCTCGGCGATGGTGCCCTTGTAGGCGGCGACGGCTTCGGGGGTGGCGTTGGACGTGCGCGCCTCGTCAAGATCGCCGCGCAAGGCCGTGAGTTCGGCGGCGAGGGCGCGGGCGTTTTGCTCCTGAAGGGCGAGCGTGGCCTTCGTCGCCGCGAGATCGTGGTCTAGCGTGGCGGCGCGGGCGGCGGCGGTGGCGAGCTGGCCGCGGGTCGCGTCGAGCTGGGATTGCGCGGTGGCGAGGTGGGACTTGGCGGTGTCGAGTTCGCCGGCGGTGGCGGCGAGGTTGGCGGAGAGAGCGCCGGTGCGCTCGTGGGCGGCGGCGAGGGCGGACTGGAGCTTGTCCGTCTGCGCGGCGGAGGCGGAGAGTTGGGCGGCGAGGAGCTGCTTTGAGTTGCCGATGCGCACGAACAACGCGCCCGACGCGAGCGCCCCCGCGAGAGCGACGAGGCAAAGGACAAGCGGAAAGCGGCTCATGGGCGAAACGCCGTGCGGAGCCCGGCGCGACCTACGCCGCGCGGAACGTCGAGGCGAACCACGGGGTCTTCACGCGCTTCTTCACGCCGCTGCCCTTGTTGGCGGCGAGGCGCTCGAGGATTTTGTAGGCGAGTTCGGCCTGCTCGGGCGCGCCGAGGGCGGAGGCGAGTTTCTCGGCGGTGAACGACTGGCCCGGCGCGGCGACGAGCGCGGCGACGAGTTGTTGTTTCAACGCGATCACGCCGCCGGCGGCCTTCTTGCCGGCCTCGACGCCCGGCTGGTGGTAGGCGTTGATGCCGACGAGCGACGCGTAGAATCCGGTGGCGCGTTCGTAGAGCGCGATGAGCATCCCGAGCGAGCGCGGCGAGACGTCGGGCAACGTCAGCGTGATCGAGTGGCGGTCTTTTTCGGTGAGCGCGTCGCGCGTGCCGAGGTAGAACCCCTGGAGGAAATCGCCGGCGGTGATGCCGGGCTCGACCTCGAGGGAGGTCTTCGCGTCGCGGTCTTTGAGCACCTCGATGAAAGTGACGAAGAAATTGTTCACGCCCTCGCGGAGCTGTTGCACGTAGGCGTGTTGATCGGTGGAGCCCTTGTTGCCGTAAACGGCGAGGCCCTGGTTGACGACGTGGCCCGCGAGATCGCGTTCCTTGCCGATTGATTCCATCACGAGCTGCTGGAGGTAGCGCGAGAAGAGCAACAGGCGATCCTTGTAGGGGAGCACGACCATGTCCTTCGCGCCGCGGCCATCCGTCGCGAAGTGCCACATGAGGGCCATCAGCGCGGCGGGGTTTTGCGCGATGCCCGGCTCGCGCGTGACGGCGTCCATCGCGGCCGCGCCATCGAGCATAGCTTGGATGTCGAGGCCTTGGAGCGCGGCGGGGAGCAGGCCGACGGCGCTGAGCTCGCTCGTGCGCCCGCCGACCCAATCCCACATCGGGAAACGCGCGAGCCAACCTTCGCGCTCGGCGAGCGCGTCGAGCTTCGAGCCGACGCCGGTGATGGCGACGAAGTTGCCCGTGGGATCGAGGAGCGCGGCGCGAAACGCGGCGGCGACCTCGAGCATGCCGTTGCGCGTCTCGGCGGTGCCGCCCGATTTCGAGATGACGAGGACGAGCGTCTGCGCCAACCGCCCGCGCAACGCCGCGAGCGCGGTGTCGATGCCGTCGGGGTCGGTGTTGTCGATGAACGAGACGGTGAGTCGGTCCTTGCGCGGGCGGCCGAGCGCCTGTGCGACGAGCTGCGGTCCGAGCGCGGAGCCGCCGATGCCGATGACAAGGAGGTGGCGAAACTTGCCTCGCGGGCCGCCGAGCTTGCCGCTGTGGACGCGCGCGGCGAAGTCCGTGATGTCGGCGAGCGTGGAGATGATCGCGGCGGTGATTTCGGGCGTCGGCGCGAGTAGCGGCGCGCGGAGCCAGTAGTGGCCGACCATGCGCTGCTCATCGGGATTGGCGATCGCGCCGCGCTCGAGCGCGGCCATGTCGGCGAAGGCGCGGTCCATTTTCGGCGTCATGCCGACGAGGAAATCGTCGGGAAACGGCATCCGCGAAACGTCGAGCGAAACGCCGAGCGTCGCGTTGTGGTAGAAGTGGGTTTTGAAGCGGGACCAGGACATGGGGAGGACGGGGGCGGGTTTCTAAACACGGATCGCGCGGCGGAGCACGGAATTAATTTTTCGCGCGGCCGGCGTCGCGGGGCGGCGCGGTTTCGTCGAGTTCGAGGCGGAGGTAATCGTAAACGACGCCGGTGGTGAGATCGCCGGCGGGGATCGTGAGTTGGATCCGGTTTTCGCCGGCATGGAGGAGCGCGGCGTCGAACTTCAACGTCTGCTCCTGCCACACGCTTTTGTTGGTGTTGTAGCGGAGGGCGTTGGTGGAGAGCGGGCGGATGACGCCGGTCTCGCGGCCGTTGACGCCGATGAGCAACTGCTGGGTGTCGGCGCCCGCGAGCGCGAGGCGGAGCGCGGCGACGCCGGCGGCGGGTTGCCCGAGATCGAATTTGATCGTCCACGTGCAGGCGCGGCCGCGGCCGTAAACGGCCCACGGGCCGCGCTGATTCGTCTGCGGATACTCGGCGAGCGACTCGGCCTTCACCCAGCCGAAACGTTGGTGCGCGGGATCGGGCGCGGCGGGATTGAGCCACGCGCGCGACTCGCCGTGCGGCGTGTGTTGGAAAAACCAATCGCGCCGATAGTCGCTCTGGCCGACCGTGTAGGTGATGTCGTTCGGAAAGAGCAACGGGTAGCGCAGGCCCCAGCCCCAGAGCCAGTAGTTGGCGCCATCGCCCTTGTAGAATTTTCCGCCGGTGCGATCGGAGTAGCCGATTTCCCAGAGCTGGCGGCCGTGGCGCACGGGCGTCCATGCAAGCGCGCCGAGGTCGAGCGACTGGCCGGCGACGACCGTGATGTCGGTCTTGGCAAACTCGCCCAACACGCCGTCCGCAAACGCGTGAAGCGTGTAGGTGCCGGGGCGCACATTCGTGATCGTGAAGCGGCCGTCGTCGTCGCCATCGGTCCAGAATTGGTAGTGCTTCGCGTCGTGGACCCAATCGGTCGGGCGCGGCGTGAAGGCACCGCCGCCGCCTCGGCCACCGCGGCCGCGGGCGCCGGGAGCGACGCCGGCGGTCGGAGCACCGGATGACGATGCGGTGGGGGTCGTCGTTGGTGCGGGAGCGGCGTTCGCCGTAATCGCTGCGTCGTCGGCGCCCGCGATGGTGACGAACGCGTTGCCATTCGCGCCGGCGCTGCCGGGCGCGTCGGGAAACGCGAGGCCCACGGTGAGATGCGGGAGTTTCTTCGACGATGCCTGCGGATCGTTGAGCACGAGGCGACCGGTGACGGTCGCACGCTCGGCGCGCTGCGGATAATCGACGCCGCGCACCCAATCGTAGGGCCACTTCGCTTTTTCCTTCGCGGCCTGGGCGAGCGCGTCCTGCCAGAGGGCGGTGGCGTTCTTGGTCCACGCGGGCGGCACGGTGGGATTGCCGGCGGTGGCGGCGAGCGTCGCGAGATCGGCGGGCGAGGGCGCGGCGGGTTGCTCGAGCGCGTTCACGTAGATGAACATCGGGCCGACGACCTTGCTCCACGTTTCACCAGCGGCGATGTTGCACGATGCGCCGCCGCCGTAGTGCGTGCCGCGCCAGTAGTTCAGGATGATGGGGTCGGGGTTGCCGTTGTCGCCGAAGTGGCAGACGAGTTCCTGTTTCGTCGCGCCGCCGCTGAGATATTCGATGGTGGGGTTGATGAACCAGATGCCGACGCCGTGCCGCGTGCTCGACCAGCCGTAAGCGGGGATTTTGTATTGGACGGCGTTGTAGCTGTATTTGTGCTCCACCGAATTGCGGTAAACGCCCTGGCTCATGATGCGCTGCTCCTTCGCGTGGACGACG
The DNA here is from genome assembly GCA_041165185.1 of Verrucomicrobiota bacterium. Taxonomy (GTDB): domain Bacteria; phylum Verrucomicrobiota; class Verrucomicrobiia; order Opitutales; family Opitutaceae; genus JBEANZ01. The sequence continues at coordinate 6,209 of JBEANZ010000397.1, forward strand.
ACGCCCGTGCCCCAATCGCGCGGCGCGCAGGCGAGCATGTTGCGGTCGGCATCGACGGACAACCAGTCGAAGACCTGGTTGAGCTTCGTGATGTAGCGGCTCTCGCCGACGCCCATCGCGCCATACTCGGGCGGGTGGGAAAAAATCGCGTAGGCGTAAATCCCGCTCTCGCCGCGCCCGAGCGCGTAACGGATTTCCAAATCACACAACGTGCCGCCGCCGGGCGCGCCGGGGGTGAGCATCACCTTGCCACCGGTTTTGCCGGCAATGGAAACCTCCGCGCGAGCGCCGCCGTTTTTCGCGGGATCGATCGTGATGGTTTCGCGATGATCGGGGGCGTTGGTGGGATCCTGTTCCCAGTAGCCGGCGCGGCCTTGGTCGTGGCCCATCGTGTCGATGCCGCGAAACACGAGCGACTCGAGGTCGCCGTTGCGCTTGTTGATGCGCGCGGTGACGAGACCGTTCGCAAGCGTGAACATCGCGCCGTCGTCGGTGACCGTCACGGCTTCAGTGGCGCGGACGGGAGCTGGCGACACCAACGCGAGCCACCCGCTCGTCAACGCGATCAGCCCGGCGCACACGGAAGGGAATTTTTTCTTCATGGGAAAGGTCGGCGCGCCTACCGCGGCGCGGCCGTCGGCGGACAGACGCGCGCGCGGCGGAGGCGTTGCGGGGTTCCCCGCGCCAGCCGCCGCGCGCCCTCCGAAAAACCGGCTCGCGCGTCGCCCCACGCCCGGCACAGTCCCCCGCCATGCTTGCGACGATTACCTCCGCCGCCCTCCAGGGCATCGATGCCGAACTCGTGCACGTGGAGGTCAACGCCGGCGAGTTCGGCGACCCCAAGCTCTACATCGTCGGCCTGCCCGACACCGCCGTGAAGGAGTCCGGCGACCGCGTGTGGGCCGCGCTCAACAACACCGGCTTCCGCCCGCCCCGCACGCGCACCACGATCAACCTCGCGCCGGGCACGCTGCGCAAGGAAGGCCCGTGCTACGACTTGCCCATCGCCCTCGGCATCCTCGCCGCGACCGGCCAGCTCAAGGCCGCGCACCTCGACGACTGGATGATCGCCGGCGAGCTCAGCCTCTCGGGGGCGACGCGGCCCGTGCGCGGCGCGCTCGCGATGGCGCGCTTCGCGAAAAAAATCGGCAAACGCGGCCTGTTACTCCCCGCGATTTCCGCCGAGGAAGCCTCGCTCGTGGACGGCGTGGAGATCGTGCGCGTCGATTCGCTGGACCGCGCCGCGCGTTTCCTCTCCGGGGAAATCCAGCTCGCCGCCCTCGACTCGGCCGCCGCCCAACGCCGCGCGCAAACCCCGCCCGCCGACGGCGCCGCCGACTTTTCCGAAATCAAGGGCCAGCACGCGCTCCGCCGCGCCGTCGAGGTCGCCGTCAGCGGCTCGCACAATCTCCTGATGATCGGGCCGCCGGGCTCCGGCAAATCGATGGTCGCGAAACGCATCCCGACCATCATGCCCGCGCCGACGCTCGACGAGCAGTTGGAAATCCTCGGCATCCATTCCGCCGCCGGCCGCACCATCAGCGGCGAGACCGTGTGGGGCGCGCGGCCGTTTCGCGCGCCGCACCATACCGTGTCCGACGTCGCGCTGCTCGGCGGCGGGACGATTCCCGGCCCGGGGGAAATCTCGCTCGCGCACAACGGCGTGTTGTTCCTCGACGAGTTGCCCGAGTTCAAGCGCTCCGCCCTCGAAACGCTCCGCCAGCCGCTCGAGGACGGCGAAGTTTCGATCTCGCGCAGCGCGGGAAAAATAACGCTGCCGTGCTCGATCATGTTGGTCGCCGCGATGAACCCGTGCCCCTGCGGCCACCTCGGCGATCCGAAGCGCGAGTGTCGTTGCGGCCCCGTGCAAATCCAGCGCTACCGCTCGCGCATCAGCGGCCCGCTCCTCGACCGCATCGACCTGCACGTGGAGGCGCCGGCGCTCTCGCTCACGGAGCTGCGCAGCGAAAAACCCGGCGAGGCCTCCGCGCCGCTGCGCGAGCGCGTCGCCGCGGCGCGCGCGCGGCAGCACGGTCGGTTCACCGGCACGAAAATTACCAGCAACGCGCGCATGAGCCACGCGCACATCCGCCGCCATTGCGCGCTCGACGCCACGCAGGGCGATTTGCTCCAGCAGGCGATGGAGCAGCTCAACCTCTCCGCCCGCGCCTACGATCGCATCCTGAAAGTCGCCCGCACGATCGCCGATCTCGCGGGGAGCGAGCGCATCGAGTCCCCTCACCTGCTCGAGGCGATCCAATACCGCAGCCTGGATCGGACGATGTTTCATTAGGGCAACGATTCGGCGGACCTCCTCCACTCGCTCACGCTCGCAGCTGCGAGTTGGCGGATGCGCCGAGGGTGGCGCCAGCTTGCAAGCGGGCCTCAGCGGTTGAGCAGGCGCTCAGCGTTGCCGTGGAGCACGGCGTCGGTCGCACCAGCGCGTGCGGCTTCGGCGATCAGTCGTGACATGTCCGGCGCGGGGTCGAGGCGCGGGGAAAGGTTGAGCGGAAAATCTGAGCCGAAGAGCACGCGCTCGGCCGGGACGACGCCGAGAAACTGCTTCCACACCGTCTCGTCGTAGAGCAACGGCGAGGCCGCCGTGTCGTAGAACACGTTGTCCAATTCCACCGCGGCCGGCTCGTGGAGCGGCAGCAGTCCACCCCAGTGCGCGAGGATGAAGCGGGTCGTCGGAAACTTCCTCGCGAGCGTGACGAAATCCCCGAGAGGCGTCGCGACGCGCCCCGGGTATTCACGCCCCGCCGGATCGGTGACGTGGAGGTTGACGGGCATCCGCCAGTCCGCCGCGAGCGTGAGGATTTCGCCCAACACCGGGTCGTCCGCCGCGTAGCGCTGGCTGTGCGGCGAGAGTTCGCCGAGGCCGACGAGGCCGCCATCGCGGGCGCGGTGGAGTTCCTCAAGCGCGGCCCAGTGGCCGGCGCGCGGCTGCACGCTCGCGAAGGCGGCGAGGCGCGTCGGGTGCGCGCGCACGCACTCGGCGTAGAAGCGGTTTTGGCGCGAGCAGTTCGCCGCGTTTTCCCAATACCACCCGAGCAGAATCGCGCGCGCGACGCCGGCGCGGTCCATCTCGCGGAGCAGTTCGTCGGCGCTCGGAAACGACTGCACGGGCCGGCCGTCGCGGCGGCGGCGCGTGCAGAGCGCGGCCCAGTGCGGTTCACCGTGCGCGGCGGCCCACGCCGCGGGACCGCGGTTGATCTCCGGCGGGTAAAGATGCACGTGGGCGTCGATGATCGGCATGGCTTGCGAACTGCTAAATTCGCCCGTTGCCGCGCGTCGCGCAATTCGCATCTCTCTCCGCCTCCCCATGCTCAACCGCCTCTTCAAACTCGATCAGAACCAGACCACCGTCGGCCGCGAGATGGCGGCGGGCCTCACGACGTTTGCGGCGATGGCCTACATCCTGGCGGTAAACCCGGGGATCCTCGCCAACACCGGGATGGACAAGGGCGCGCTCGTCACCGTCACCGCGCTCACCGCCGCCGTGGCGACGACGATTATGGCGCTGCTGACGAACTACCCGATTGCGCTCGCGCCGGGGATGGGGATCAACGCGTTTTTCACATTCACGATTTGCCTCGGCCGCGGCGTGCCGTGGCAGGAAGCGCTCGGCATGGTGTTCGTGAACGGCGTGATTTTCCTCCTGCTCTCGGTCACGGGCGTGCGGGAAAAAATCATCGCTGCGATCCCGCACCATTTGAAAATCGCGGTGACGTGCGGCATCGGGCTGTTCATCGCGTTTATCGGGCTGAAAAACGGCGGCGTGATCGTGGCGAGCCAGGCGACGC
>JBEANZ010000398.1:0-3615 GCA_041165185.1 Verrucomicrobiota bacterium
AGCCCAACGGGCGTCACCTCACCACCACCGACCACCAGACCCACTTCGGTGAAGACCACGCCCGTCGCGCGATCCTCGCCGTCACCGCCAAACGCTTCCCTTCGTGAATATGCGGTGGGCGAGTGTGTTGCGCACGAGGGCGCGGTTGAAATCGAGTTCGGCGCGGTGAAAATTCCACGAGCCGCCGGTAAACTTCGTCGTCGCGAAATCGCGGCGCACGTTGGCCTGTTTCGAGGTGAGCGCGACCGTGCCGCCGGCGGCGCCGAGACCGAAGAGGACGGAGTTCGGCCCCGAGGAAACCTCGACGCGGTCGATGTTAAACGTGTCCTGCGGCACGGCGCTCTCGACCTGATCGACAGCGAAGGAACCGATGATGCCGCGGATGCGGAAGGGCTGATTAGAGGCGGCGGAGCTGCGCGCGGAGGGGGCGTTGAAGCCGGCGTTGGAGTCCTCGACATCTTTTTCGAAGTTCGCCGAGTAGGCCATGATCTCCTCGATATTCGTGAGCGCGAAGTCGGAGAGAAACTCGGGCGTGAATGGCGTGATGGGCGCGGAGGTGTCCTTGAGTTTCGTGTTGAGGCGAGAGCCGGAGGTGGTGTTGCCGGCCTGGTAGCCGGAATCGGCGCCGGAGTTTACCTCGAAGGGCGAGAGGACGATGGCCTCGTCGGCGGTGGCGGCGGGAACGGATGCGGTCGGGCCCGCGGACTTCGGCGCGGTGGCGGGCGTGTTTGCCGGCGTCGTGGCGGGCGCGACTTGTGCGACGGCGGAAGCGGTGGCGATAACGAACGCGAAGAGAGACGCCGCGAGCGCGGCGCGGCGGGTGGAGGACAGGTGCATGGTGGGTCAGGGTTGGGTTTTCGAAACGGGGATTCCGACGGGTCGGGGGGAAGCATGGGGGCGTTTTCCGAGGGGCAAAGCTCGGGCCTCACACATTCGGCTGATGAATTTCCACACGCGCGGGCGCGGCGCAGTGAGCGCGGCGGCTGGAAAGCCGCCGGTCCGACGGAACGGCGGCTTTCCAGCCGCCGATTCACCGCGGGCGGGACGCCCGTGCTAATTCGATCCACGAGGCGGGACGCCTCGTCCACGACTACTGCGGCGCGCTTACAGATCGAAGCCGACCGTGAAGACGAAGAGCCGCGGCTCCACTCTTGCCCATGCGACGTATTGGCCGGTGGAGAGCACGCGGTTGGGCACGATTCGCTCGGGCTCGAGCAGGTTGCGGACGTTGAGCTGCACGCGGTAGCTGGCGTTGCCGAGGAATTTGGTTTTGCCGCGGTAGCTCAGGCCGGCATCCGTGTAGAACTCGGTCTTGCCCTCGAGTGCCTTCGCGAGGTCGAAGGTCACGGTGCCGTCGGGCAGCGTCTTCAGGCCGTAGCCGAGGTTCGGCGCGGAGCGGAAGCGGAAGGCGAGGTTGCCGCTGAGGCCGCGGAGTTTGCCCTCGGTGATGTTGTGGGCGGCGATGAAATTCCAGCGGAGGTTGCGGCCCTGCGAGCGGCCGCGGCCGTCGACGGCTTTCATGAACGCGACGGACGAGCCGACGTCCTCGTTGAAATAGCGCTCGAAGCTCTTGCTCGCGGGGTTGCCGTCGTAGGGCGCGGTGCTCCACGTCCAGGTGCCGATGACGCCGTCGCCGTTCACGTCGCGCGGGTTGGTCTTGCCGCCCTCGGGCACGTTGAAGGCTTTCCACACGGGGAGGCGCTGCGCCATCCAGTCGAACCACACGGTGCCGATGTTGGACTCGGTGGAGTCCTGCTTGGCGGCGTTGGCCTTGAAGCTCCAGTTGCGGTTCGGGAGCCAGCTCACGTCGAGCTCGTAGCCCTTGGCCTCGCCGTCGAACATCACCCAGTAATTGGCGCGGCCCTTCTCGCGATAACCGCCGCGGCCCGCGTTGATCTGCGGGAGCGCGGGGTCGAAATTCTTCATGTTGTTGTCGATGTTGTAGACTTGGTCGCGGAACGGATCGTTGAAGCCCGTATTGCCGGCGCGCGTGGGGCCGGCGGTGTTGGTGAAGCGGCTCGCGCGCACGACGACCCTGCCGTCGAAGAGGCCGAGCGAGACGCCGATGTCGTCGCCCACGCCGACGGCGCCGGGGTATTCGTTGCCGAAGGGATCGAAGCGGCCGATGTTGGGCTGGAAGGTGTCGGACTTGTTGTAGGTGAGCGACGCCCACTTGGTGACGTGAAACACGCCGCCGTAGGTGCGCGTGAGGCCCGACTGGCTCGCGCCATACGCGCCGAACTCCGCGACCTCCACGCTCGGGTAGAGGCCGCTCCAGTCGCGCACCTGAAATTTCGGATCGATGGTGGCGCTCTTCGCGGTGTCCTTGCGGTAGCCGAAGAGGAGGACGAGGCGGTCCTTCAGCAGGTAATTTTGCCACGCGAACATCTGCGTGGAATTCCGCGAGAGCGTGCCCTCGGGGCCGGAGCCGGTGCGGACAAGTTTCCAACCCTGGCTGTTCACGTAGGGTGAATCGAAGAGGTAGGCACCCATCGGGCGGCCGGCGTTGTCGGTGAATTGCCAGGTGTTAAAGAGGCCGTCGAAGGGCTGGTAGGCGGAGTTGCCCTGCGGGCCGTTGAGATAGAAACGCGTGTGGAAATCGCGCGCGCCGTTGCTGGCCCAGAGCTGCGTGCCCGTGCCGGTGGGACTGCCGAACGAGCCGGTCGGATAGGTGACGCCGGTGACGGTGGGCGTCTGCTCGAGGATGCCGCGCTGGAGCTGTTGACGGCGGCTGGCGGATTCGGAGCCGGAGGCGAGCGCGGCGAGGCGGTTTCGCCCGAGCCATTTCAGGACGCGGTTCGACGCGAACTGCCGGCCGAAATCGAATTCGTAGGAGAGCGTCGCGCGCCAGTCCTTGCGGTTCTCCCAAATCTCGCTGCCGGTGCCGCGGCCCTGGATGTAGTAGCGGCCGGCGTTGGGATTGGTTGTGACGCCGTCGGGGAGGAAACGGTTGGCGTCGACCTTGAGGGTGTTGGGGCTGAAGCCGGAATCGGCGGTGCGCTCGTCGAGGTCCTCGTTGTTGTAGGCGAGCTCGAGATGGAGATCGCGCGCGAGGCGCTGCTCGATGAAGACGTTGAAGAGATCGGAACGCAGCCGCTGGCCGCGGCTCATGCCGTAGAGATTGGTGTGAAACGGCGTCACGTGCTCGTCGCCGAGGGTGAACGACTGGCGGTCGAGCGGGTTGTAGGGGTTGAGCGTGCCGGGGATGTTTTGCGGTTCGCGGACCTCGACGGCGTTGTTCCAGCCGCGGAAATCGCCGTTGAGCGTGCCGGCGCCGAAGAGCCACACGGCGGGGTTGCCCTGCCGCGCGAAGACGGGGTGGTTGCCGAGACCGCCGACCGTGAGATTGCCGGGATTGGAGGAACCGGTGGCGCGGTTGTCGAAGAGCGGCTTGTCGGCCGTGTAGAGGCTGCCCGCGACGCGCGAGGCATTTTCCCAGAGCGAAATCGCGTCGACGGGCGTAATGCGCGGTGCGCGGTTGCTGAAGCGCTCCACCTTTTCGCCGTGCACGGAAATCGTCGTGTGCTTGAACGGCTGCGCGGTGACGACGCCGTAGTAGCGATCTTGGCGATCGAGGTTGGGTTTGATGCTGGTGACGTTTTCCTCGGACATCCA
>JBEANZ010000399.1:0-2563 GCA_041165185.1 Verrucomicrobiota bacterium
GAGGGCCTCGATCTCGTGCCCAACGCGAGCCGCCTCGGTTTCGAGATTCGCCCCGCCACCCATGCGAACTGACCGCCCCCGCCCTTCGCGCGCCCGCGGCTTCACGCTCGTCGAGGTGCTCGCCGCCCTGCTGTTCCTGGCGATTCTCATCCCGGTGACGATGCGCGGCGTGAGCGTCGCGAGCCGCGCCGGCGTGCTCGGCCAGCGCAAGGCCGCCGCGATGCGCATCGCCGAACGCGTGCTCGACGAGCAAATCGTCAGCGGCCAAATCGCCACCGCCACGCCCTACGGCAACCTCGTCGACGGCGACATCACCTATCCGTGGACCATGACGAACGAGCCATGGACCGAGGACTCGATGAACGTCCTCACCGTGCGCGTCTCCTTCGACGTGCAGGGCCACACCTACGAAGTCGTCGCCAGCACGCTCTACGACCCGACCGCGACGACGAGCACGTCGAGCGGCACGACGACCACCGCGACGCAATGAACCCGCGCCGCCGCCAACCACTCACCTCCGTTCACGCCGCCACCCGCGGCGCAGCTCGCCGTAGGCTCAGCGCTAGCGGGTTTACGCTGCTCGAGCTCCTGCTCGCGACCGCCGTCGGCGCGATCGTGCTGCTCGTGATCAACGCCACGTTTTTCTCCGCGCTGCGCCTCCACAACACCACGCACGAAAAAATCGACCGCGACCTCGTCGTGCAACGCGCCCTCGGCATCATCCGCAAGGACCTCGCCGGCCTCATGCTGCCGCCCGCCGTCTCCCAAGCCGCGAACCCGCCCACGCGCCTCGCCGGCCAACTCTCCACCGAGACCAACACCGCCACCGACCTCGACAACTCCGCCGAGCGCATCACCCCTGATCTCACCACCAGCTCCGCGCAGATCGTCGGGTGGACGCCGTTTTCCGAGGTGCAGGCCGTCTCGTATTACCTGCGCGCCGCCGCCGACGGCGGTCCGACCAAGGACCTCGTCCGCCTCGCCACGCGCAACCTCCTCCCGGCCTCCGAGGCGACGAGCGACGCCCGCACGCTCCTCACCGGCGTGATCGCCGCGGGCATTTCCTACCTCGACGGCGATTCGTGGGCCGACTCGTGGGACTCCGCCACGACCAGCACGCTCCCCTCCGCAATCAAGTTTAGCCTCGTGCTCGCGCCGCTCGGCGGCCTCGGCCTCCGCACCGATCCGGCGCCGACCGAAATCGTCGTGCCGATTTTCGTCACGACGCAGACCAGCGCGCAACTCGCCGCCGAAGCCGCGACCGCCAACACGATCCCCGGCCTATGAACGGCGCGCGCAACCACTCCCCCGTCCACGCCGCGCCGCGCCGCGCCGCCCGCGGCTCGGTGTTGATCATCGTGATGTGGATCTGCCTCGGGCTCGTCGCGCTCACGCTCTACTTCGCGAACTCGATGAGCTCCGAGCTCCGCGCGGCGGACAACCGCGTCAACGAAATCGCCGCCCGCCAGGCCGTCGCCGCCGGCGCGCGTTACGCGACCTACATCCTCACGCAAAACGCCACCGGCGGCGTCGTGCCCGATCTCTCCGCCTACAAGGCCGAGGCGCTCCCCGTCGGCGACGCGCAGTTTTGGTTCATCGGCCGCAACCACGACGAGCTGCCGCAGGCGCAGGCCAACCAGCCCTACTACGCCCTCGTCGACGAAGCCTCGAAGCTTAACCTCAACACCGTCACCTCCGCGATGCTTCAGGCGTTGCCGCTGCCCGGCATGACGCAGGAGCTGGCCGACGCCATCGTCGCGTGGCGCAGCGCGACCAGCCAGAACGCCGCCGCCAACGACAGCGCCCTCTCGCAACTCGATCCGCCGCGCCGCAACAAGGGCGCGAGTTACGAGAGCATCGACGAAGTCCGGCTCGTTTACGGCGCGACGCTCGACGTCCTCCTCGGCGAGGACGCAAACCGCAACGGCGTGCTCGATCAAAACGAGGATGACGGCGAGACCTCCGCCCCGCGCGACGATCAGAACGGCCAGCTCCTCGCCGGACTGCTCGACTACGTGACCGTTTACAGCCGCGAGCCCGCGACCTCCGCCGCCGGCAGCCGTCGCCTCAACGTCACCACGCTCACCACGCTCCAGGCGCGCACCGCGATGACGACGCGCCTCACCCAGCGCGGCATCGCCGCCGGCCGCGCCGCGGCGCTGATGGCGCGCATCCCCTTCAACCCGCGCCTCCCGCAAAACCCGAGCACGATCAACAGCGTGGCGGATTTCATGGTGACGACGCAGATGACGGCGGAGGAGTTCGCCCTCGTGCACACCGATCTCACGGCGGCGACGGCGGGCAGCGGCATCGCGACCGGCCTCGTCAACGTAAACACCGCGCCCGCCGCCGTCCTCAGCGCGATCCCCGGCATCGGCGCGGACAACGCCGCCGCGCTCGTGAGCTACCGCCAGTCGCACCAGAGCGAGCTCACGACGTTCGCATGGCTCACCAACGTGCTTTCCAACGCGCAAATCCGGCAGGCCGGCCGCTTCATCACGGGGCAGTCCTATGTGTTTTCGGCGGACATCGCGGCGGTCGGCGCGAACGGCCGCGGGTATTG
>JBEANZ010000400.1:0-4127 GCA_041165185.1 Verrucomicrobiota bacterium
GTGCCGTGCGACGGCACGCCGGCAAGCGGCGGCCCTACAGAGGCTCGATTCCGCGGGAGTTGGTCCCCGCGTCCCGTCAGCACAGCGCACGGTGCGGCCGACGGACACGCCACGCTGTTCACGAACGGCCCCACAGCAGGCGAAAGCTTGCCAGACAAGGACGCGCCGCTAGCCGTTGCCCATGTATACGAAGCTGGAGATTTCGTGGTTTCGGGCGTTCAAGTCGCTCACCGTCGCCCCGCTCAATCGCCTCAACCTGATCGCCGGCGACAACAACATCGGGAAGACGGGAATTCTGGAGGCGATCTACCTCGCGCACGCAACCGACACACAAAGGCTCCAAGCACTGCCCTCACTTTTTCGGCGGACCCAAGACCAAGGCGCAAACCCTGACCGCTCTCAGGACGTTTCGGATAATTTCTGGCTGTGGCTCTTTCATAAGCGAAACGTTCAGGGGCAATGGCGAATCACGCTACGGGCCGAAAACGGCGGCGTTGAAAGCGAAGGTCGGCTAGCGAACACATCGACCGGCGGTATTGTCGACTACTCGGCAACGATGCCTCCTGAAACAATGCTTTATGATTTTTCCTACGGCGAAATTGGCGCGCACCCTCGTCATGATTATTATCGGTTGAGGGGAGGGCTCACTCTACTCGGCGACGGGAGCAGCATCCCGCAGCCGATCATCACCGCCATCAGCACCCGATTCGGACCACCCGCCGACGATGCCGAACTAGTGAACTCGATCTCGGTGCGGAACGAAAAAGAAGAACTCATCGAATACCTCCGACTGATCGAGCCACGTCTGACCAAGCTCGAATACCTTCGCTTGCCCGGACACGGCTCCGCCTACGTTTACGCCGACCTTGGGTTTGGTCGCGGCAAGCAACTGATCCCCGCGACCCAGCTCGGCCAAGGCTTCGCGCGCCTGCTCTCGCTGTTCGCCACGGTGATGGTGAAAGGCACGCAAATCCTTCTCATCGACGAATTCGAAAACGGCCTCCAGCACGACGCCCTCGTGCCAATCTGGAAAGCCCTCGATCTGCTCGCGCGCAATCGCGGCATCCAGGTTTTTGCCACCACGCATTCCTACGAGTGCATCCAAGCCGCCCACGAGGCCGCGAGCGCCGCGCCCGACTACGACTTGGGCGTCGTCCGCCTCCAGTGGACCCGCGAGAAGGAGGTCGAGGCCGTCGTCCTCGGCCGGGAAAACATTGAGACCGCGCTCGATTCGCGTCTCGAAGTCCGATGAACGAACGCGAGTCGAAGCTGACTTCGCTCACGCGGCCAAAGCTCCTCCTCGGCGAAGGCGTGGACGAGGAGCGTGTCTTCGCCGCACTGGTGGCGCACGCGGGACTCGCGGAGCAGATTCAAGTGCTGAACTACCGTGGAAAAGATAAGCTCGGAAAATATCTTCGCACACTCGGCGGGCTGCCCGGCTTCAACCAACTCGATTCCCTCGGCATCACGCGCGACGCCGACGAGGATGCGACCGCCACCCGCACCAGCGTCGATGCGCTCGTAACCAAGGCCGTGTTCCCCGCCGCGTTGAAAATCTCGGTGCTCGTCCTCCCGGACGACAATCGCGCCGGCGCGCTTGAAGACGCCCTCTGCCCGGCGCTTGAGTCCTCCCCCGTGTGGCCCTGCGTCGAGGAGCTGGTCAAATGCCGCATCGCCAAAACCAGCGACTGGCCCAACCCTACCGCCAACCGCGGCAAGGCCAAGGTCGAAGCGTGGCTGAGCCTGCAGGACCGCCCGACCATCCGTCTCGGCGAGGCCGCGGTCGCCGGCCTCCTCCCCTTCGACCACGCCGCCTTTGCCCCGCTGCTCGCGTTCATTCGCGCGCTTTGATTCCGATGAGCGACGCCCCGCCCCCGCCCCTCCCCGCCGAGCCCCGCCCCGGCCGCTACCGCCACTACAAGGGCAACGATTACCGCGTGCTCGGTCTCGCGCGGCATTCGGAGACGCGCGAGGTGCTCGTCGTTTACGAGGCGCTCTACGGCGAGCGCGGGACGTGGGTGCGGCCGGCGGCGATGTTCGTCGAGGACGTCATGCTGCCCGGCGGGCAACGTGTGCCGCGCTTCGCGTTCGTCGCCGCTGAGTAATCCGCGCTTCACGCGCGTTGCCATTTCCACATTTCCGCGCTGGACGACCTCGGTCGTAGACGCGCGCGTTTCCCTTTGCGCGCGCATCCGCGCCCACCACGCTCCGCGCACCTCGACCCCATGAACTCGCTCCGCTCGCTCATCTTTCGGCCGTTCGTTTCGCGCCTCCTGTTTGCCGCGCTCGCTGTGCCTGCCATCGCCGGCGCCCAGCCTTCGCCCTCTCCCGCAATCCCCGCGCCCGCGCCTTCCCCCACCCCGCTCAACGCCACCGCCGCCACCGGCACCATCGAAGGCCGCGTGCAAAATCTCGCGACCGGCGCGCGCCTCGCGCACGCGCGCGTCGCCGTCAAGGGCACCAACCTCGTCGCGCTCACCGATGAGGACGGCACGTTTCGCCTGAGCGGTGTGCCCGCCGGCACCGCGACGCTCCGCGTGTTTTTCACCGGCCTCGACGAAAAGGAAATCCCGGTCGCCGTCGCCGCCGGCCAAGTCGCGCAGCAGGACGTCGATCTCACGAATGCCCTCCGCTACGGCACCAAAGACGAGACGGTGAAACTCGGCGCCTTCGTCGTGCAGTCCACGCGCGAGACCGACGCCGCCGCCATCGCCGTCAACGAGCAGCGCATGGCCCTCGGCCAGCGCAGCGTGATCTCCGCCGATCAGTTTGGCACGATCCCCGACTCGAATCCGGGCGAGCTCATGAAGTGGCTGCCCGGCGTGAGCGTGGAATATTTTGCCAACAACATCGTCGGCGTCTCCGTGCGCGGGCTCGACGCCGTCAACACCGAGATCCGCTTCGACAACATGCCGCAGGCCTCCGCCTCCACCGCCACGCTCGGCACCGGCAACCGCGACCGCAATTTCGAGATGATGGGCGCCTCCGCCGCCGACATCGCGCGCGTCGAGATCCGGATGCTCCGCACGCCCGAGGACAGTTCCAACGCCATCGGCGGCTCCATCAACATGGTGCGCCGCTCGGCGTTCGAGAGCTCCAAGCGCCGCTTCACCTACAACGCCCTCTTCACCGCCGACCACGAGGCGCTCGGCCTCGGCGCGCGCGCCGGCATCCGCGATACGCGCGTCCCCGGCTGGCGCCCCAACCTCAAGCTCACGTGGACCGATCCCGTTTCCAAGACGTTCGGCTACGCCGTCACCGTGAACCACAACGACGTGCTCGCGCGCGTCCACTGGTCGTTTCCCACCGTGAATTTCGGCACCGCCGATCAGGCCGCCGCCGCGAAGGCGCGTGTCGCCGCCGGCCGCCCGCTCACCACCGTCAGCGTGCTCAACCCCACCGCCACCACCGAGGGCCTGCACGACAACCCGAAGCAGGACGTGACCGATTCCGCCTCGGCGAAATTCGACTGGCGTCCTACGCGCGATCTCAAGGTTTCCTACTCGCTGAGCGGCGGTCGCTATCAGGAACGCGCGGGCGACGACATCCGGTTCACCTGGAACACCGGTGCGCAGAGCACCGCCGTCACCCCCACCGTGCTCGACGCCCCGCTCGGCGCGCCCGGCACCAACGATCAGCGCAACATCTACGGCAACCTCGGCACCGCCTCCATCCGCTACGATCTGCGCGAGGCGTGGCGCAACGGCATCAAGTCCACGCTCAACAACGCCGCCGACGCCGAGTGGCGCCGCGGCGCGTGGGTCGTCAACGCCGCCGCCTCGCTCTCGCGCTCGCGCCATATTTTCCGCGACACCGACGACGGCTTTTTCGGCAGCCCCACGTTCAACGGCTCCACGCTTCCGCTCACCGGCCTCGGCACCGGCACCGCCTCCCGCCAGCTCATCACGCTCAACCTCCTCGACAACGGCTCCCAGTTTAACGCCCACACGATCAAGTCCTACGCCTTCACCGCGGCGAACGGCACGACGCCCGCCGTCGCCGGCCCCGAGGTAATTCTAATTAGCTTTCAAGGTTAGCCTAAAGAAGATAGCGCGGATGGATGGGACGACCACGAAAATCCGATACCGAGCTGGAAGATCAAGCGCGAGCGGCGGTGAAGAGCGCCA
>JBEANZ010000401.1:0-4408 GCA_041165185.1 Verrucomicrobiota bacterium
AACATCCGCCGGCTCGAGGGGCTGCCGCTGGAGGTGCACACGCGCTCGGGCCGGCCGTGGGAGCCGCGCTGGGTGCGCATCGACGGCCTCGACTACTGGTTGGATTTGCAGGGCGGACAGAAGACGGGGTTTTACCTCGACCAACGCGGCCAGCACGCGGCGGTGGCGAAGTATTGCGCGGGTGGGCGGGTGCTCGACGCGTTTTGCAACCAGGGCGCCTTCGCGCTGCACGCGGCGCGGGCCGGTGCGACCGAAGTCCTCGGAATCGATAGCGCCGAGGGGGCGATCGAGGCGGCGCGGAAAAACGCGGAACGCAACGGGCTGCGCGCGGAGTTCGCCGTGGCGAACGTGTTCGACTGGTTCAACGACCCGGCGCGAATCGTCGAGCCGAAGTGGGACGTGATCGTGCTCGATCCGCCGCCGTTTGCGAAATCGAAGAGCGCGCTCGACGGGGCGTTGCGCGGCTACAAGGAGCTCAACCTGCGCGCGCTCCAGCGGCTCGCGCCCGGCGGCGTGCTCTCGACCTACAGCTGCTCGCACCACATGCAGGATGCGGATTTGCGCGGCGTGATCGCGGCGGCGGCGATGGATGCGCGGAAAAAAATCCGCGTGCTCGAATGGTGCCACCAGCCGCCCGACCACCCGGTGTTGTTAACGATGCCGGAGAGCGAATATCTGCGCGGCTACATCGTGCGGAAGGAGTAGGCGGCGCGCGCGGCGCGGAACTTTCGCAGCGGGAATTCGATTGGGCTCAATTTCCTCGGGCGGCGGCCGATTGGTCCGGAAATGTCCACCGCCGTCTCCGCTCCGTCCTCGCCGGCGCTCGCCGGAAAATATCTCACGGTCGTGCTCGCCGACGAAGCCTACGGCATCGGCGTGCTCCATGTGCGGGAGATCATCCGGTTGCAGAAATTTACGCCGGTGCCGCAGATGCCGACCTACGTCAAAGGCGTGATCAACCTGCGGGGCCGCGTGATCCCCATCGTGGATCTGCGCGTGAAGTTTGGGCTCGCGGCGGAACTGACCGACCGCACCTGCATCGTCGTGGTGCAGGTGGCGTTGCGGGGAGAGGTCGCGGTGCAGATGGGTCTCATCGTCGATGCGGTCGAGGAGGTGGTGACGTTGGCGTCGGGTGAAATCGAGCCGACGCCGGAATTTGGGACCGCGGTCTGCACCGACTACATCCTCGGCATGGCCAAGGTGAAAGGGCAGGTGAAGACGCTGCTCGACATCAACCGCGTGATCGGGACGGAGGCGATCCGGAGCCTGGCGGCGGTGGCGGCGTGACGCGGAGGGGGAGCGAGGGGCGGTTGTCGTGAGGACCACTCGCTCACGCGCGCAGCTACGAGGGGCGGGGCGGCGCGCTACGTCGGGAAGTGCGCGTTGAGATCGAGGGTGCGGGTGCGGAGGACGGAGGCGAGGAGGTCCTTGCTGGCGAGCACGGTGACGTTGGCGCCGAGGTCGCGGGCGAGTTCGTGATCGGCGTGGTTGAGTTCGATGAAAAGGCGCGCCTGCGGCGCCACGACGCGCACGCGGTGCGCGATGTGGATCGTCTTGAGATCGGGGTCGGCGAAGCGGGCGTTGGCGAAGATGAAGACGATGGCGGCGTCCGCCACGGCGGCCTGCTGGAGCGCGACGGGGCTCAACGGCACGCCGCGCACGAAGTGGTGCTGCGCGTAGGGGCGCGTCGAGACGAGGTCGGTGAGAATCACGGTCTCGAGGCGGGCGAGCGCGGGATGGCGCGGGAGGGCCTGGATGAGCTCGTCGGCGAAGGCGGTGTATTCGCAGATGACGAGGTGGCCGCGCGCCTTGACCGGCGCGGTGCCGAGATTTTTTTGATTCGAGATGCCGTGCAGCGAATCGGCGACGACGGTGATGAACGTGGTGTAGGCAAACACACCGACGAGTATCGCGACGACGCCGGCGAGGCGGCCAGAAACGGTGTGCGGATAAATGTCGCCGTAGCCGACGGTGGTGGAGCTGACGAACCACCACCACATCGAGTCACCCAGCGTGCGCGCGCTGAGGTCCGCGGGAAATTCGGCGAGCCAGAACACGAGCGTGCCGCCGACGAAACTGGCGGCGATCAGCGCGAAGACGAAGCGGAGGCGCTGGAGCATGGGGCGGCGGCGGTGTTAGCCGAACTGGCGGCGGAACGCCTCGAACTCGGCGCGCAGGGCGGCGAGTTCGCCGCGCAGGGCGGCGAGTTCGGCGGTGAGTTCGGGCGTCGGTGCGGATGCCAGCGAGGAGGTCGGAAACATATCCGGTGGACTCGGCGCGGCGGGAGTCGCAGGCGGGCCGGCGAGGAGATGCGCGAAGCGCGGCTCCTTCGTGCCGGGGGCGCGCGGGAGTTTCGCGGCGAGCGGGTGCGGCGTGCGCGAGGCGAGGGCGGCGAGCGTTTCCTCGACCTCGGGGAGCGTATCGAAACGGAAGAGGCGTTCGCTGCGCGTGCGCAATTCGCCGACGGTTTGCGGGCCGCGCAGCATCAGCACGCAGAGCAATGCGACCTCGGCGGGCGTGAGGAGGATGGCGTCGGTGAGGGTGTGCTTGTGTTTCGCGACGCGGCTTTCCGAGCCGTGGTAAACCGTCGCGAGCCGCTCGGCGCGCAGGCGATCGAGGGCGCGGGAAATCTCGCCGTCGTCGAGCGTCGTGACCGGGTCGCGGTTGGTGAGTTGGTTGCAGGCGTTGGCGAGGGCGTTGAGCGAGAGCGGATAATACTCGGGCGTCGTGAGGGATTTTTCGACGAGGGCGCCGAGGACGCGGACTTCGGCGGGGGAAAGCGAAGGCGGGGAATCCATGGGGTGGCGGAACGCTCAACGTCTAACGTCTAACGCTGAACGTTGAACGCCCAACGTCGAACGCTGAAGCGTTGAGCGGTGGAGGGATGGCCGGGCGCGGCGCGAGGGATTGGGGGCCGCTCTGGTTCTTCGCTGTTTCCGGTAGGTAGCTGCCGAGGATTGGGAGCCCCGCAGGGGCGAAAGTTGAAAGCCCAGGGCAGCGCCCTGGGAAATGTCCCCAAAAAGAACCCTAGCCCTGAAGGGGCGAAATCTGACGAGGGTGTCGCCCCTTCAGGGCGAAGACATTTTTCCAGATCGAATCCCAGGGCGTTGCCCTGGGCTTTCGACTTACGCCCCTTCGGGGCTTCGGAACGGGCTGCCTTCGTCCGACTGGAAACAGCGAAGAAGCTCATTTCTTGGCCCACGGGTCTTTCAGGGAAATGGTGCGGTTGAACACGGGGCGCGAGGGGGCGCTGTCCTTGGGGTCGAGGTCGAAGTAGCCGAGGCGCTCGAACTGGTAGCGGTCGGCGAGCTGCGCGCCCGCGAGCGACGGCTCGAGCTTCGCGGTGACGACTTCGAGGGAGTGCGGGTTGACGACTTTCAGGAAATCCTCCTCGGCGCCGGGCTCGGCGACGTTGAAGAGGCGGTCGTAGAGACGGACTTCGGCGTCGAGGCAGCGGGTGGCGCTGACCCAGTGGATGGTGCCCTTGACCTTGCGGTCGGCGTTGGGCTGGCCGTGACGCGTGGTGAGATCGGCGGTGCAGCGGAGTTCGACGATGGCGCCGGCGGCGTCCTTCACGATTTCGTCGAGCTTGATGAGGCACGCGTATTTCAGGCGGACCTCGCCGCCGGGCTTGAGGCGGAAAAATTTCGGCGGCGGCACCTCGGCAAAATCGTCGGCCTCGATGAACACCTCGCGCGTGAGCGCGATCGGCCGCGTGGTGGGGTTTTCGTTTTGCGGATCGTTGGTGGCGGCGCACTCGACGACTTCGTCGGGGGCGAGGTTGGTGAGCGTGAGCTTGATCGGCTTGAGGACGGCGAGGCGGCGGGCGGCGGTGGCGTTGAGTTCGGTGCGGATCGCGTTTTCGAAGACGGCGACCTCGGTGACGGAATCGAATTTCGTCACGCCGACGCCGGTGACGAAGGCGCGGATGGCGCTCGCGGGGATGCCGCGGCGGCGGAGGCCGGAGAGGGTGGGGAGGCGCGGGTCGTCCCAGCCGGCGACGACGTTTTCCTCGACGAGGCGGAGGAGCTTGCGCTTCGAGACGAGGGTGTAGCCGAGGTGGAGTTTCGCGAATTCGTATTGGTGCGGGAGCGCGCGGGGGAGGCCGAGGCTTTCGAGGATCCAGTCGTAGAGCGCGCGGTGGTCGACGAACTCGAGCGTGCAGACGGAGTGCGTGACGCCTTCGAGGTAGTCGCTGAGGCAGTGGGCGAAATCGTAGAGCGGGTAGAGGCACCACTTGTCGCCGGCGTGGTGGTGCGGGACGTGGCGGATGCGGTAGAGGAGCGGGTCGCGAAGCCAGACGTTGGGCGACGCCATGTTGATCTTGGCGCGGAGGGAGCGGGCGCCGTTGGGAAATTCGCCGGCGCGCATCCGCGCGAAGAGGTCGAGGTTCTCGGCGACGGAGCGA
>JBEANZ010000402.1:0-3814 GCA_041165185.1 Verrucomicrobiota bacterium
AGTTGTCCACCGAGGAGCGGGGCGAGGATGTAGACGGTGAGCCAGGCGGAGCCGTTGGCGGAAAAAGGGACGGAGCCCCAGCCGCCGGCCAAAGCGCTCCAGAGGCGGGGTGCGAGATCACGCGCGGGGTTGAAGCAGGCCATGGTGAGCGGGCCGATGATCGAGATGAGGAGCGTGACGGTGAGACCGATGGTCGCGGCGGTGAGTTCGCGTGGGCGCGTGGAGTTGCGCGGATCGGTCACGCAGAAAATCACGAGCACCAACGCAGCGGTGCCGATTACCTCGATGCCGAAGGCAGCACCGGGCGAGACGAGGGCGCGGGCGGTGGCGTCGAGCGGCTTACCGCCGGGATTGGGAAAGAATTCGCCGAAGATCATCGCGGTGGCCTCGCTGCCGGGCGCGCCGCGCACGAGGGCGTGAGCGGTTTCGTAGGCGGCGAGCGGTCCGGCGAACATACCATGCAGCACCGCGGCGGCGGCGAAGGCACCGGCGAATTGAGCGGCGAGGTAGCCGGGCACGCGGCGCGCCGGAAAATCGCCGCAGGTCGCGAGCGCGCAGGTGACGGCGGGGTTGAGGTGCGCGCCGCTGAACGAGTTTACGCAGTAGACCGCGACGGTGACGGCGAGCGCCCAGCCGGTCGTGATGACGATCCAGCCGCTGCTGTTACTTTTGTGCGGTTGAGGACAACGCTGGTGACGACGCCGTCGCCGAGCGTGATGAGGATGGTGGTGCCGAGAAGCTCGGCGAGGAACGGGGACATGGTGGAGGGGAGGGGTAGGAAGGGGCGGGGTGAAAAACGCACGGCGGGCTGGAGTCGCGCGGCGGGCTGGAAGCGTGGTCCGGGAAATTTTCCAACCAACAAGATTCGTTCACCAAGAAAAATCGCCGAGAGGAGGCGGATGATTCCGTTGGGTGGAACGCGTGACCAAACATACGTCGCTGGAAAACCCGATCGGCCGGCAGCCGTCGCTGAGTCGCCCAACTGCCGCCTCGCGCTTTTCCCGGGTGGGCGGGCCGGTTACGGTCCCGGGGCGAAGCCGTCCTCGGTGCCGGGCTGGACGTGGTATTGGCCGGTGCGTTGTGTGCCGACCCGGTGGTTGAAGAGTTCGATCACGCGCGTGAGCTCGAGCAGACTGAGTTTGCCGTCGTGGTTGGAATCGGCGGAATGGTAGCGCGCGAGCGTCACGACGAGGCTTCCGGGGCGCGTCGGTTCCGGCGCGAAGCCGTCCTCACTACCGTCCTGCACACCGTAGGCGCCGGTGCGGGCCGTGCCGTTGCGCACATTAAACAGCTCGATCATGCGGGTGAGCTCCAGGAGGCTAAACCGGAGGTTGCCATCCGTGTCGGCCGAATGGGCGGTGGTTAACCTGACCACGAGCGGATCGGGCTGGCCCATAATCTGGATCGGCGGCCCGCCCATCCGGGCGATCAGGAGGCCGGCGAGCGGTTGGTTGCCGACCTGGCCGGCGGGCACGTTGAGGGTGTAGGTAAATGTGAAGGGGCTGGCCGGGACCGCCGTCCACGCCCAGTCGAGCAATGCGGCGGCTCCCGCGGTCGGCTTGACGTCGCCTTCGCTGCCGTTGCTAGCGACATAGCTCCAACCGGCGGGCAGCACGACACTCCAGCCCAGGCTGGAGAGAACACCAACATACGCTATCGTGTTGGTGATTGTCACGGTGCCGCCCGCGATATAGCCGTTGCCGACAATGGACTGGGTGCCGCTAACCTGGGTGCCGGCCGGGATGACGACGAGCGTGCCGTCCTGCAGCGTGAGCGAGTAGTTCGCCGCCCCGCCGCCCGCCAATGTGATGGAATAGCTGCCGGGCGGACTCGCCGTGGTGGCGGTCGTCATCCCGGTGGGTGCGGGTGACAAGGCCGCGCTCGTGTCGCCGTTGACCCATCCGGTGTAGGCAATGGAAAGGCCGGGATTCGCGTCGCCTTGCGCCTTGGTCTTGTCCTGCGCCTTTGCGATCAGCGGGGCCTTGTTGACCGTCAGGGTTTGGCCGCCGGTTGCCGTGGTGTAATTCGCCGCGTTCGCGGGCGAGAAGGCTACGCTCAGCGGCTGATCGCCGGCAGCCAGCACCGCGCCGCTGGTCGGCGTGAAAGCGAATGTGCCGGGGACGTTGGCCGTGGCATTGAGTTGGGTGCCGCTGAGCGTCGTGCCATACGTGATAGTTGCGGGGGCCGCCCAACTGATGAGCGGCACCGCTCGCGCCACCGCGAAGCCCTGCTGGAGATCCGGCGCGGCGGAGTAGTTTCCGTTGCCGGTTTGGCTGACACGGAGGGTGACGTTGCCGGCACCGGTCAACGTCACGACGTTGCCGGCGATTGTGGCCGGGCCGCTCGCGACACTGTAGGACGGGGCGAGGCCGCTGCTGGCGGTGGCGCTGATGGGGAAGGGCGGGTCACCGAAGGTCCGGTTTACCAACGGACCAAAAGTGAGCGTCTGGTTCGCCCGGTCCACGGCAAAAGTTTGGTCGGCCTCCGTGGCAGCGTTGTAGTTGGCACTAGCCCCGAGGCTGGCGCGAATCGTCACTGTGCCCGCGCCGGTCAACGTCATGGTGTTGCCGGCGATTGTCGCCGGGCCGCTGACCACGCTCAGGGTGGGAGCGAAGCCGCTGCTGGCGGTGGCGCCGATGGGGAAAGGGGGATCGCCGAAGGTCTTGTTCACCAACGGGCCGAAGTTGATTGTCTGGTTCGCCCGGCTCACGGTGAAGCTCTGCTCGGCGTCCACTGCGGCGTTGTAACTGGTATTGCCGGCCTGGCTGGCGCGGATCTTCACGGTGCCGACGCCCGTCAGCGTCAGCGTGTTGCCAGAAAT
This sequence comes from Verrucomicrobiota bacterium, assembly GCA_041165185.1. Lineage (GTDB taxonomy): Bacteria > Verrucomicrobiota > Verrucomicrobiia > Opitutales > Opitutaceae > JBEANZ01. The sequence continues at coordinate 2,822 of JBEANZ010000402.1, forward strand.
CGTCGCCGGGCCGCTGACCACGCTTAGAGAGGGCGCGAGGCCGCTGCTGGCCGTCGCGCTCAAGGCGAACGGAGTGTCGCCGAAGGTCCTGTTCTCCAGCGGGCCAAAAGTGAGCGTCTGGTTGGCCCGGCTCACCGTGAAGCTCTGTTCGGTGGGCGCGGCTGCTTGGTAGTTGGCATCACCGCCTTGGCTGGCACGGATCGTGACGAGGCCCAACCCGCTCAGGGTCACGGTGCTGCCGGAGATCGTTGCCGGACCGCCGACCACGCTGAACGTCGGAGGGAGCCCGCTCGTTGCAGTCGCACCGACGCTGAACGACGGATCCAGGACCGTCTTGTTGGCCAGCGGGCCGAAGGCGATCGTCTGTGGCGCCTTCGCGACATCGAAGCCGCGTTGCACGTCGGCGGCCGCGTTGTAGGTGGTGTCCCCGGCTTGGCTGGCCCGTATGACGACCGGGCCGGCCCCCGTCATCGTCACGGTGCGGCCGGAAAGGGTCGCCGGTCCGCTGACCAGACTAAAGGCCGGGGCGAGGCCGCTGCTCGCCGTCGCACTGACGGCAAACGGACCTTCGCCAAAGGTCTTGTTCGCCAGTGCGTCAAAGTCGATGGTCTGACTGGCCCGACTTACCGTAAAACTGTGCTCGACGTCCGGCGCCGCGTTGAAACTGCCGTTGCCGCCCTGACTCGCGCGCACCGTCACGGTGCCGCTCGCCGTAGGCGTCACGGTCACGCCATTCAGCGTCGCCGGACCGGAGACGAGGGTGAAGGCGACCGGCAGGCCGGAACTCGCCGTCGCCGTAAGGAGCAACGGCGCGTCCGTCATCACACGGTTCGGCGGCGCCGGGAAGCTGATGGTCTGGTCCGCCGTGGCGGCGAGGTAATTCTAATTAGCTTTCAAGGTTAGCCTAAAGAAGATAGCGCGGATGGATGGGACGACCACGAAAATCCGATACCGAGCTGGAAGATCAAGCGCGAGCGGCGGTGAAGAGCGCCA
>JBEANZ010000403.1:0-7842 GCA_041165185.1 Verrucomicrobiota bacterium
GACGGGAAACGTTCGCCCCTCGACGAGCACGACCGGCGCGCCGTCGAACGCCACGCTGAACGCCTCCGTATCGATCGTCGCCGAGGTGATGACGATCTTCAGCTCGGGCCGCTTGTAGCGCAGCGTGCGCAGGTGCCCGAGGAGGAAGTCGATGTTGAGCGAGCGCTCGTGCGCCTCGTCGATGATGATGGTGTCGTAGTCGCGCAGTTGCGGGTCGCCCTGCACCTCGGCGAGCAACATGCCGTCGGTGAGAAACTTGATCCGCGTGTCGCGCGTGGTGCGGTCGTCGAAGCGGATTTTGCAGCCGACCTCGCGGCCCCACTCGACGCCGAGCTCCTCGGCGACGCGGCGCGAGACGGAGAGCGCGGCGACGCGCCGCGGCTGCGTGCAGGCGATGCGCCCGCGTTCGCCGCGACCGGCGGCGAGGCACATTTTCGGAATCTGCGTGGTTTTGCCCGAGCCGGTTTCGCCCGCGAGGATGATGACCTGGTGCGCGCCGATGGCCGCGGTGATTTCTTCCGCGCGCGTGCTGATCGGGAGCTCGGGCGGGAAGTCGATGCGGAAGGAAAAGGGACGGTCGGCGGGCGGCACGGGCGAAAGAGGCTTGAGCTTCGCGGCGCGCGCGGGAATCACAAACCTTCCATGTCGCAACCACCGCTCCTGCCCGAAGTCGTCCTCGCCCGCGTGCGGGTCTTTGGGTGGCGCCACGGGTTGAGCATCCTCCTCGTCTCGGGCGTCGCCGCGCTGCTCAACGCCGCCGTCGGCGAACGCCTCGTCGCAATCGCCGCCGTGCTCGCGGCGGGCGCGGGCGTGATGGAAATGCACGGCGCGGACCTCCTCGGGGACGGCGACGAGCGCGGCGTGAACTGGCTGATCGGCGCGGAGCTGTTGCTGCTCGCGATCATCCTCGGCTACTGCGGATGGCGGCTCACGCACGTGGACCTGACGGCGCAGCACGAGGCGGTGCAGGGCTTGCTCAAGTATGATTTTTTCCGCGAAGCCTGGCGGCTCACACTGGAGCGCGAAGGGATTTCGGAGACTGAGCTGTTGCTGCGCAACTATCGCACGACCTACGGCGCGCTCGCGGTGGCGGCGCTGGTGTATCAGGGCTGCGTCGCGCTCTACTACGCGCGGCGGCGGGCGGCCATCGCGCAGGCGCTAGCGGCGGAGACCGGCACGGAAACGTAGCCGCCGATGCGGGCCGCGTGACTCCGCTTGCGCACCGCGAGCGCACGCGCATCGTCCGCGCCATGTCCAAAGCGCGCTACATCGAGGCGAAACAGAAATGGGCCGAAAAACAAAAGGCCCGCGGCGTCGCCGCGCAGCCAGTCGCGTCGGAGGACCGCCTGCCGCCGGGCCAGAAACTCACCACGGGGTTTCCTGTGCTCGACCTCGGCGTGCAGCCCGACATCCCGCACGAAAAATGGTCGCTGAAAATCGACGGCCTCGTCGAAAAACCGACCGTGCTCTCGTGGGAGAAATTTCACGCGCTCCCGCAGGTCGAGGACGTGAGCGACTTCCACTGCGTGACGACGTGGAGCAAATACGACTGCCGCTGGGGCGGCGTGGCATTCACCACGCTCTACGAACTCGCGCAGCCCGCGCCCGAGGCGCGCTTCGTCTATTTCACCGGCTACGACGGCTACTCGACGAACGTCGCGCTCGCCGCCTGCCTCGACGACGACGTGCTCGTCGCGACGAGCTTCGACCGCCGCCCCGTCCCGCGCGAACACGGCGGCCCGGCGCGCGTGATCATCCCGAAACTCTACGCGTGGAAAGGCGCGAAGTTCGTCAGCGGCATCACGTTTCTAGCCGAGGACAAACTCGGCTTCTGGGAAGTGCGCGGCTACTCGAACACCGCCGATCCGTGGACGGAAGATCGCTACGCGTGAGGAGGCGGTCTCCGGAGGATGATCCGCTCAACGCTCAGCGTTTTACGTTGAGCGTTCCGTTTTTCTCCCTCGGCTCCAGCCGTAGTTGCCCGCCGCGCCGCGCGAGCCGCAGCGGCGCGCCAAACGTCGCCGAAAGTTTCGCCGACGTGAGCACCGCGGCGCGCGGACCGGCGGCCAGCACGCGGCCCTCGCGCAGCAGCAGCACATGCGTGAAGGCCGGCGTGATTTCCTCGACGTGGTGCGTCACCAGCACGAGCGCGGGCGCGCCTCCGCGCCGCGCGAGCCGCTCGACCGAGCGGAGGAATTTTTCCCGCGCGACCGGATCGAGGCCGGCGCACGGCTCGTCGAGGATGAGCAGGCGCGGACGCGCCATCAGCGCGCGCGCGATGAGCACGCGCTGACGCTCGCCCTGCGAGAGGTGCGCCCATTCGCGGTCCGCGAGCCGCGCGAGCCCGACGCCGCGCAGGAGCTTCCGTGCCGCCACGCGATCCGCACGCGTGCCGGCGTGCCAGAGATCGAGTTGGGCGAACTTCCCGCTGACGACGGTTTCGAGCGCGCACTCCGCCGGCGGCACGGCGGCGGCAAACGACGAGGTGACGACCCCGATCTTCAGCCGAAGCGCGCGCCAGTCGCTCGCGCCGTAGGTTTGGCCGAGCAGCGAAATCGCGCCGGCCGTCGGCGAGAGAAATCCCGTGAGCGCCTTCAGCAGCGACGTCTTGCCGGAGCCGTTGGCGCCGAGGATGACCCAGTGTTCGCCGGCGCCGACGCGCCAATCCACCCCGCGCAGGATCACGGCGCGGCCGCGGGCGACGCGGAGCTGGTTCACCTCAAGGACGGCGTTCATGGGCGGCGAGCTTGCGGGCGCGGGATTGCGCCGGTCAACCGCGCTCCTCAACGTCGGCGCGATGATGTCGCGGATTTTTCTCACGGCGGCGCTGCTACTCGGCGGCGCGGCGCCCGCGCGCGCGTGGGGCAAGCTCGGCCACGAGGCCATCGGCACGCTCGCCACCGATCTGCTGAGGGAGAAAACGCGGCTGCGTGTGAAAAAAATCCTCGGCGCCGACGACCTCGCCGACGCCGCCACGTGGCTCGACGAGGTGCGCGCCGCCGAGCGCGGCAAGGGCCCCCTCGTCGGCAACGCCGAGGCCGCCGCGTTCGCGAAGAAATTCCCCGAGCACCACAAGTGGCACTTCGTGAATCTCCCGCTCGGCACCGCCGCCTACGTGCGCACGAGCCGCTTCGCGTCCGAGGACGATGTCGTGCACGCGCTCGACAGCGCCATCGCCGTGCTCGAAGGCCGCTCGCGGAAATTTCCGCCCGCGCAGGCGTTGCGCATCGTCGCCCACCTCGTCGGCGATCTGCACCAGCCGTTGCATGTGGGCACGGGTTTCTTCGATGTCCACCAACCCGCCGCCCCGCGGCTCCTCACCGATCCCGGGACGGTCGCCGGCAAGCCCGACGATCTCGGCGGCAACAAAATCCAGCTCGGCCACACGTCCTTTGAAACCCTGCACGCCTACTGGGACGCCACGCTCGTCGAGGCCGCGGGCTCGACCGGCAACGCCGCCAAACTCGCTGCCCGGCTCCGCCCGCTCGTGAGCGCCGCGAAGTGGGCGACCCCCGGCGACCGCCGCGCCTGGCCCGAGCTCTGGGCCACCGACTCGCTCCGTCAGGCCGAACTCGCCTACCGCGGGATCGCGTTTACCGGCGCGAAGCTCTCCGAGAAAAAATCCCTCGAAGTGATCGAGGCCAAGCTGCCCGCCGACTACGAGAAGACCCAGCGCGCGCGCGCCGCCGCGCAACTCGCGAAGGCGGCCTTCCACCTCGCCGAGCTGCTCAACGCGCTCGACTGGAAAACACCCTGACCGCGCCGCCGCGCGCATTGACGCCCCCGCCCGCCGCGCCTGAATGCGCCGCCACCGATGCTGAAAATCTACACGCTCGCCCAGTGCTCCACGTGTCGCGACGCGACGAACTGGTTGCGCGCGCACGGCCACGCTTTCGACGAACGCGCCATCCGCGAGACGCCGCCCACGCCCGCCGAGCTCCGCGCGATGCTCGCCGCGCACGACGGCAACCTCCGGAAACTCTTCAATTCGTCCGGCATCGAATACCGCGCGCTGAAAATCGCCGAGCAGCTCCCCGCGCTCACCGCGGCCGAGGCGCTCGCGCTCCTCGCCGGCAACGGCCGCCTCGTGAAGCGCCCCTTTCTCCTCGGCCCCGGCGTGGCGCTCGTCGGCTTCGACGCCGCGAAGTGGGCCGCCGCGCTCCCGCCCCGATGAGCGCCGCCCGACGCGGCCGCATCGAGGTCCGCCTGCGCGAGCTCGCGCAGTTGTTCAACTCGATGGACCCCTCGCCCTTCCTCGACCGCGATCTCGATGCGGATGCCGAGGAGTTCATCGTCGGCTGGGCCCGCGAACACCCCGCCGATCACGAATTTGATCTCGTCATCCATCTCGCCCAAACGCCGCCGCCGGATCGCGCGGCGGGCGCGGAGGAGGCCGTGCACCACTACTTCGCGCAACGCGCCGAGATGAAGGCGCGCGATTTCCGCCGGCTCCTGCGGCAGGGGCGCACCACGCTGCTCGTCGGCATCGTGTTTCTCGTCGCCTGCCTGCTGCTCGCCGGCGTCGCCACGCGGCTCTGGCCGGGGTCGCCCGGCGCCATCGCGCGCGAGGGTCTCACCATCGCTGGCTGGGTCGCGATGTGGCGCCCCATCCAGATCTACCTTTACGATTGGTGGCCGTTGCGGGACGAGATACGCATCCTCCAACGCCTCGCCCGCATGCGCGTGCGCCTGATCCCGCCCTCGCCCGAAAAACCATGACCACCGCTCCCGCCCACCCGCTGCTCGCCACGCTGAGCTGGCTCGCCGCGCACACGAATTTCCCTACGAGCCGCCTCGAGCCGCGCGCGGAGACGATGCTGTTCATCTCCGCCTTCGCCGCCGCCGACGAGGCCGACGCGGAACGGAAACGCTTCCTCATCCAACGCCGCGATCCCGCGCAAACCTCGGCGCTGCGCTCGCACGTCCTCCGCCGCACGCAGGTCCACTTCAAGTGCGACAACAGCGCGAAGGTATAGGTGGGCGGCGAGGCCCCGCCGTCGGTGCCGGCATTTGTGCGCGAAACAATCGGTAACTTTTCGCCGGGAGCGGGGTTTTCCGGGCACCCATCTCCATCCATGCACTTCGCCCCCCGCTTCCTCGTCGCCGCCGGCTTCCTCGCCGTCGCCCCGTTCACGCTCGCCGCCAAGATCGAGCGCCTCGTTGAAAAATCCTTCACCGTCGCCCCCGGCGGAAAAATCCGCCTCGAAACCCAGGGCGGCGAAATCCGCGTCGCCCCCGGCGCCGATGGTGTCGTGAAAATCACCGCCAAGGAAAAAATCCGCGCCTCCACCGAGGCCGAAGCCGACGAAATCGTCGGCAAACTCGACCTCTCGTTCGAGCAAAGCGGCGACACCGTGAGCGCCGTCTCGAAATACCCCAAGCCGCCCCTCGGGTTTCACTTCGGCGCGTGGCCCCCGGTGCAGGTGGACTTCGTGGTGACGGTGCCGGCGAGCTTCGCCGCCGAGCTGCGCACCTCCGGCGGCATCATCACCGTCGGCGATCTCGACGGAAAAATCCACGCGCGCACCTCGGGTGGCGACATCAAGCTCGGCAAACTCGGCGGGGACGTCGACGCCCACACCTCGGGCGGCCACGTGTCGCTCGGCGCCGCGCGCGGCACCGTGAAGCTCGGCACCTCGGGCGGCAACATCTCGGCCGGTCCCGTCGCGGGCGCCGCCGATCTCTCCACCTCCGGCGGCCACATCAAAATCGAGTCCGTCACCGGCGCGCTCCGGGCCCACACCAGCGGCGGCAACATCCGCGCGCGCCTCGGCGGCCCGCTCAAGGAGGAGTGCTCGTTGCACACCTCGGGCGGCAGCGTCCGCGTTGACCTCGACCGCACGGCCGCCTTCCGCCTCGATGCGGCGACCAGCGGCGGCAGCGTCGACGCGCAGGGGCTCACCATCACTCTCGAGAAACCCAGCCGTAACCGCACCGCGCTCGCCGGCAACGTCAACGGCGGCGGCCCGCTGCTCAAGCTCCGCACGAGCGGCGGCGATGTCGTCGTGAAAACGCTGTGAGTCGCAATAACCGCCCGTTGTAGGGCGGGGTCGCCGACCCCGCCGAAGCTTTCGAAGCGCCGCACGCCGCGCACCGCGCGGCACGACAACAACGGCCCCGCACGCGCACGACGGAGTGAGGCGCCGCAGCACGCGTGCGCCGGAACTACCTCACGATTTTCAAGAGGCGGTCGTTGTAGCTGTCGGTGATGTAGAGCGTGCCGTCTGGGGCGATGGTCACGCCGTGCGGCCGGGCGAGTTCGCACTGCTCGGGCGGGCCGCCGAGGCCGGCGGTGCCTTTCTGGCCGGTGCCGGCGACGCGCAGGATTTTCCCCGTCGCGGGCACGTAGCGGCGGATCAAATTGTTCTCCGCGTCGGCGATGAGCACTGAGTCATCACGATCGATGCAGAGGTGTTTCGGGCCGTTGAGCGTGGCGGCGAGCGCATCGCCGCCGTCGCCGTCCGCGCCCTTCTTGCCGGAGGAATTTACGACGGTGCGAATCGCGCCGTCCTTCGCGACGACGCGCAGGGCGTGGCCGTTGCGTTCGAGGATGTAGACGTTGCCCTTGCGATCCATCGCCGCCGCGCGCGGGTCGGCGAGTGGCGCCTCGGTGGCGCGGACGCCGTCGGCGGGGACGCCCTTTTTTCCGTTGCCGGCGAGGGTGGTGAGTTTGCCCGTGGCGATTTCGAGCGAGAGCACGCGCGTGAGGTCGGCGCTGAGCAGGCGCGTGCCGTCCGGTGTGAGCGTGATGCAATACGGCCCGCGCGCGCGCGCCTCGGCGGCGGGCACGCCGTAGCCGCCGAGGCTCGCGACCGTTTTCGCGACGGGATCGACGGCGCGGATGCGGCCGTTCCACGTGTCGGCGATGGCGATGCGGCCATCGGGGAGGACGGCGAGATTGTGCGGCCCGCGAAACTGTGCGGCGAGCGCCGGGCCGCCGTCGCCGGAATCGCCGAGCGGGCGCTGCCCGGCGACGTGCGTGAGCGCGGCGCCGCCATCGCGAGCACCGGGCCGGTCGGCGCGCAACAGCCGGTTGCCCTTCTCCATTTCGACGACGTAGAGGTTACCCGCCCGATCAAAATCCACGCCGAACGGTTCGCGGAGTTCGCCGCCAACGGGGACGAGCACGATGCGATCAGCGGCGGCGAGCGGGACGAGCAGAGCGACCGCGAGGAGCAAGAAGGAGCGCATGGATCGGAGTCGTGGCCGAGGCGTCCCGCCTCGTGCAAGCGGGAAAATCACGCCCTGATCGCGCCGACACCCAACCGTCTCCGCAATGGAAGATCGGCTGCATGTCGCATCGGAGGTGCGAGACGAACGGTTGCGCGTCGGCTCCGGGCTTGAGTCGGTGCGGGGCGCCGGGTTCTCTCCCGGTTCATGTCGGCCACACAGCGCGACACGCGCGAACACCTGCAGCGAATCGTCGGCGATCTGCCGCTGGAGGCGATTGCGCGGCGGCTCGCGCCAAAATCCCACCCGGCGCCGCCGCGCGTGCCGGGCGCGACGCAGACCGACGCCGCGACGCTCGACAAACGCTGGGCCTTGCTCGCGCACGCGCCGACCGCCCGCGCGGCGCTCGCCGGGCCGGAGGCGATCGCGGCGGAGACCTTCGCGGGCCACATCGAGAATTTCATCGGCACCGTGCAACTGCCGGTCGGCCTCGCGGGGCCGCTGCGCGTCAACGGCATCGCGGCGCAGGGCGACTACTATGTGCCGCTCGCGACCACGGAGGCCGCGCTCGTCGCGAGCTACCACCGCGGCGCGAGCGTCATTACGCTCGCGGGCGGCTGCGCGACGATGGTCCTCAACGAGGGCGTGAGCCGCGCACCGGCGTATGCGTTT
>JBEANZ010000404.1:0-6565 GCA_041165185.1 Verrucomicrobiota bacterium
CCGGACCTCGCGCAGACCGGCGCCGCCGTCGCGCTCGACATCGCCACGGGCGAAGTCCTCGTCCTCGCGAGCAAACCCGACTACGATCTCGCGGAGTTTTCGCCGCACGCCTCGCAGGCCACCGTTGACAGCATCACGCAGCGCGGCGCCTGGCAGAACCTCGCGCTCAACGGCTTCTACCCGCCCGGCTCGACGTTCAAGATTCTCACCAGCATCGCCGGCCTCCACCGTGGCGCTCTCGATCCCGATCAACCGATCATCAACTGCGACGGCGTCATGATGCTCGGCCGCACGCCGTTCGTCTGTTTCAACCGCCTCGGCCGCCACGGCGACGTCCTCCTCGGCGACGCGCTCTCGCACAGTTGCGACATCTATTTTTACGAGGCCGGCCGCCGCACCACTCCCGACGGCCTCGCCGCCGAGGCGCGCCGCTTCCGTCTCGATCAACGCACCGGCATCGAGCTCCCCGGCGAGGACAAACGCATGCTCATCCCCGACCCCGAGTGGAAACGCGCCCGCCGCCACGAGGACTGGTTTCCCGGCGACACCGCCAACATGTCCATCGGCCAGGGCGCCGTCACCGTCTCCCCGTTGCAGATGGCCTGCTTCATCGCCTCCGTCGCCCGCGACGAGGTCGCCACCATCCCCACGCTCGTGCACAACCCCGCCCGTCCGCCGCAGCACACCGAGCGCATCGGCCTCACGCCCGCCCAACGTGCCGCGCTCATCGCCGGCCTCGAGGCGTGCGTGAAAACCGGCACCGCCAGCAAGGTCTTCAAGCTCCCCATCTACGCCATGCCCGGCGTGCGCATCGCCGGCAAAACCGGCACGGCCCAGAAGGACGTCGTGCAGGGCGGCAAGTCCGGCAAGATCAACATCGCCTGGTTCGTCTGCTTCGCCCCCGTCGACAAACCCGAGATCGCCGTCGCCGTCGCCATCGTCGGCGACACCGTCGGCGAGAGCTTCGAGGGCAGCAGCTACGCCGCGCCCGTCGCCGCAAAAATCCTCCGGCACTATTTCGAGAAATCCCGCCGCCCGGCCCCGAGCCCGCTCTTCACGCCGTAGGCGAAACCCACGCGCGGCCCTACCGTCGCGCCGCGCGCACCACGCGCCGCGCGCGACGAAAAATCCCCGCCGGCTCCGCCCATGTCGCCCGGGCCCCGAAGCGCAACCGCTCCAAGTCCGCGCGCACCGCGTCGCGCTCCGCGGCGCCGGCGCCGTCCACGCCATCGGCGCGCCCGCGTGCATCCGGCCCATCCGTGACGCGCGCGAGCCACCGCCCGGCCTCACGCCGCACCGGATCCGCGCGCCCACCCCCGCGCCGAAATCGAAAATCAAGAATCGAAAACCGAAATCTCGCCACGAGCCACGCCGCGCCCGTGAGCGCCGCCACGCCCCCCGCCACCTGCGCAATCCGGCGCACATCCCAGGGGCCGCCGAGCCACGCGCGCACGCTCGCGGCGGCGCGCTCGAGCGCCGCGCGCAGCGCCTTGCCGGAGTTCTGCGCCGCCGCCTTCACCGCCCGCAGCGTCTCCAATTGCGAGCGCTGATCGAAGCTCACGATGCGCCGATACCAAAACACCCGCAGGCTCTCCCAGCGCGCCTTCCAGCTCGCGTCGCTGTGCCGCGCGATCGCGGTCTCGCCGGCCGCCTGCTCCTCCTGTGCGGCGTTCGCGGTTTCGAGCGCGTCGGCCCGCCGCCACGCGCCCGCGGCGGCGTCAAAGACTTCCGTCCACGCGTGCGCGTCGGAATTTCTCACGGTGAAGTTGTTCGAGTAGGCGTTCCAACTCCCGCCACGAAACCCGGTTACCACGCGCGCCGGCAGCCCGTGCGCCCGCGCCAGCAACACCAGCGATCCCGCGAACAGCTCGCAGTGCCCCGCCTCGCGCGAGGCCAGCCACTTCACCAGCGGATCGCCATCGCCCGCCGGGATCACGGGCGAGAGCGAGTAGTTGTGCCGCGCGCGCAGCCACGCGCCCGCGCGCCGGGCAAACTCCGGCGCCGGCGTCGTCTCTTCCCCCGCGATCTCGGCGGCGAGGGCCTTCAGCGTCGCCGTGTCGGCCGGCGTGAGGGAGAGGCGGTTTTGCAACGCCCGGCGCGGCGACGCGTTTTCCTTCCAGCGTTTCGCAAAAATCGGATCCGGCCGCACGCCCGTGGCGTCCACGCCATCGACGCGATACGCCGTCATCGCCGAGGGCTCCTCGCGCAGTTCGGCGACGCCGAGTTCGCGGAGGTAGCGGAAATTCTGCGGTTCCACGAAGCGCAGGTTTTCAAATTCTCCCGGCAGCGGCAGGTAGCGGCTTACGCCCGACTCCAGAAAAAACGTCCAATACACCGCCGCCCCGAGCCGCGGCCGCGCCCCGCCCGCCAGCCCCGCGCTCGTCCGCTGGTCCGCCGGCGTCGCCCCCCGCAGCGCCGGCGACAACCGGAACGTCCCGTCCGCATACTCGTCGAGCACGAGCATCCGCCAATACGGCGCCAACGGCACCGCTGACCGGTCCGACACATCCACGCTCAACGCAATCGACGTGTCCTGCTGGATCGTCGTCACGTCGCCGATGCGGATCGAGTCGCTGAATCCGGTCTTGGATTTCTTCGCGATAAAGCGGTCGAGGAAGAGGCTGTTCTCGATTTGGAAACGCGGGATGAGGAGGAACAACGCGCCCGACACCGCCACCACGCCCACGAACAGCGCCGCCGCCAGCGCCACCACGCGCCGGTCCGCCACGGCGCGTAACCGCCGCAGCAGTCGCGGCCAGTCCGCATGCGCCGCCCACGTCGGCGGCGGATCGCCCGCACGCCGTTTCGCCGGCGCCACGCCGCCTCCCGCCGCATCCTTCAGCGTGATCGTCAGCAGAAACCCGAGCGCGCACGCCGTGTAGATCAGGATTTGCGCGGCGAACACGAGCGACACCGTCAGCACGCCCGCCACCACCACGAGGAACAATCCCAGCACGATGATCTGCAAATCGTCGCGCCGCTGCCGGTAGGTCATGCCCCGGTAGAGCAGAAGCAGCATCGCGAGCCGCACCATCGCCGGAAGCACCTGCGCCGAGAGCCACAGGTCGCCGAGGAACCACGTCACCATCAGCGGAAACGCCAGCACGTGCGCCCACGCCGGCACGCGCGCCGGCAGCGTGGGTCGCACGAGCCCCGCGAGCGTCGCTGCCGCCGCCAACCCCATCGTCCCCCACGCCTCGATCTCCATGTAAACGACTGTCCCGACCGCGAGCAGCGAGAGCACGCCGCCGAGCAGCCATGTGAGCTGGTGCAGCTCGTCGAGCGAGAGTTGCGGGCGCGGGAGCCGAGCGTTCATCGGGATGAATGCAGACGGGCACTTCCGGGCGGACATTGTTTAGGGCCAAGCCGCGAGAACCTCATCGCCTGCCGAACCCTGACGACCGCGCACCCGGCGCTCCCCGCCGAGCCGCCGAGATGATGGCCAACGGCACTTACGACGCGCCTTTGAGCCGTAGGGCCGCCGCTGGCCGGCGTGCCGTCGCGGCTATCACGGACGCTACGTGACGGCACGCCGGCGAGCGGCGGCCCTACGAAAAGCCAATCAATTTTTGTAACTGGGATGATGGGACGACTCACGGTTTGGCTTTGCTCTCAGCTCTTCGCTCTTGGCTCTCAGCGTCAACCTCCGGCTAAGCTGAGGCCGTCTTGTTTCCATCGACGTAGGCCGCCACGCCGCGCGCCCCCTCGGGCGCGAACGTGAGGACGTTGGGTTTCCCGTTCCCGAAAAATTCATCCGCGCCCTCGTGCGACACTCTCGGCGCGCCGCCCGCCTCGACCGCTCGCACCGTCGCGAGCGCGTCGAGGAACAACTCCAAATCCCGCCCGCGCCGCACCGCCGTCGGCCGCCCCGCATCGATCGCCACGCTGCGCAGGCGCCCCGCGCGGAAAAAATCCTCCGTCAGCGTCGCGCAGAAACTCACGAGCAGCTCAAACTGCTCCGCGTGCGGCCACAGCCCCGCGTCCGTCCGCAGCCAGAGTGAAACGCCCTCGACGCTCTCCGCCGCGAACTGCCGCACGAGCAGCGTCCGCATCCGCGCGCTCGCCTTCCAGTGGATCAGCCGGTGCGAGTCGCCCTCGGCGTAGCGCCGCAGCGCGAACAAGTCCCCGCCCCGCCCCGCCCGCGCGAGCCGATCGCCCGCCGCTGCGCGCCGCGCCGCCGTGCCGCCGTGCCGGCGATACTCCACCGCCGCCGGCCACACCACCGTCTCCACCGCGAGATCCGTGCCGATGTCTTTTTTCAAAAAGCCAAACGGAAACAGCGAGCCCACGCCCGCGAGCTCGACGCGCAGCCGGCCGCGCCGCTCCGGCCGAAACGCCCACTCCACCCGCCCCTCGCCCCGCGCCTCGAGTCGCGCGCGCAACCCGACCGTGCCGCGCGCGAGGGCGTCGTCCGCCTTGCGCAGCGCCGCGCGCACGTCGATGCCCTTCGCCGTCACGGTCGACTCCGCGCGTTGGACGCCCGGCGCCACCGCCTCGCGCGCCCCAAACTCAAACCACAGTCCATAGGTGGGTAGAAATTTTTTCGCGTTGCGCAGCTCGAGCGCCGCCGTCGCCTCGTGCCCCGCGCGCAACGGCCCCGCCACGCGCAGCCGCCACGCGACGCCCCGCAGATTAAGCCACGACAACACGCCGCTCAGAATCAGGCACGCGAGCAGCAGCGAGAGCGTGATGAACAGGATGTTGTTCGCCGAGTTGTAAGCCGCCGTCCCGATGCCGAGCGCGAGCCCGATCAGGATCGTCCCCGAGAGCGTCGGCAAAATCCGGTGCCCGCGCGCCGGCCAGATGAGCGACCAGAGCAGCGTGTTCCAGGAAAACTTCCGCCGCGCCCGCGTGCCGGCACCGCGCCACTCGTCGCCGATAACTTCGCTGCGCTCCGTCATCGGCGCGGAAATCCCAAACGCCAAACGCCAAACTCCAAAAAACGGTCAGCACCCAAATCCCAATTGTGCATTGGAGTTTTTTTGGCGTTAGGTCCGTTGGCGTTTGGGATTTCCCGCGCTGCGCGGCCTAGGCCGGCAACGGAATCGCCCCCACCATCCGTCGCAGCGCCGCCGCCACCGCGCGCCGCTCCTCCAGCGCATCGCTGGTCTGCCGCGCCAGCGCGAGCCGGTGCGCGAGGATCGGGACGACGAGCTCGACGACATCCTCCGGCAGCACGAAATCCCGCCCGAGCACGAGTGCGCGCGCCTGCGCCGCCGTGCGCAACGCCAGCCCGCCGCGCACGCTCGCGCCGGCGCGAAACTCCGTCTCGGTCCGTGTGGCCGCCACGATCTTCAGGACGAACTCCAGCACGCTCTCCTCGACGAACACCTCGTGGGCGAGCGCCTGCAGTTGCAGCACCTCGCCGCGCGTGACGACCGGGTTCAGCGCGATCGCATCGTAGCCGCCGCGTTGGGTGCGGAGGATTTCGAGTTCGTCCGCCGCCTCGGGATAACCCATCTGCAAGCGCATCAGGAAACGATCCATCTGGCTCTCCGGCAGCGGAAACGTGCCCTCGTAGTCCACCGGGTTTTGCGTCGCAAACACCATGAACGGCGCCCCCACCGCGTGCGCCTCGCCATCGACCGTCACGCGCGCGCGGTCCATCACCTCGAGCAGCGCCGACTGCGTCTTCGGCGTGGCGCGGTTGATCTCGTCGGCCAGCACGACGTTCGCGAACACCGGTCCCTTCTTGAACACAAACTCCTTGATCGTCTCGTCGTAGATCGCGACGCCCGTGACATCGCTCGGGAGCAAATCGCTCGTGAACTGAATCCGGGAAAACGCGCAGTCCAGCGAGCGCGCCAGCGAATAGGCGAGCGTGGTTTTCCCGACGCCCGGCAGATCCTCGATGAGCAAATGTCCGCCCGCGACAAGGCACACGAGCACCTGTTCGACGACGCTGTCCTTGCCCTTGATGGTGACGCGCATGTTGGCGCGCACCCGCGCCAACGCGTTTCTCGCCTCGGTGATCTTCCCGCCCTGCACGAAGTCGCTCATGGGCGCGCAACGTGGCGGAACGGGCCGCGGCGGCAAACGCTTTCAGGCGAAGCGACGCATTCCCAGAACCGCATCCGCGCAAGCCACGCCGCGATCCCGAACGGGCGGCGCGTCCCTACCGCACCATCACATCCCAAGTTTCCGACCGCCGCGCGGTGCCGACCAGACCTTCCATGGTGGGTGCCACGATGCATTGGCCCGGCTTGGCGGAGGTGTATTGAGGGGGGTGCTCGGTCGCGGTCTCGCCGCCGCCGAAATTCCGTCTCCCCCGGTGATCTCGCCCGCGGACTCCTCCCGATACGGTTTCCCAAACGCGATCGGTCTTTGTAGGGCCGGCGCTCGTCGCCGTGCCGTGCCGTCGCGGCGCACGCGTGCGAGCGATCGCGAAGGTCGGTTGGTGCTCTCTCGCGCAAAGCGCGACGGCACGCCGGCGAGCGGCGGCCCTACGGTCCAACTGCACCCCGCAACCGGGCAGGAAACGCCACCCGCCCCCGCCCCATGTCGATCACGTTGCACGTCCACCGCGCCTCGATCTTTGGCGGGAGTTCGGGCTCCAGCGGCATCG
>JBEANZ010000405.1:0-3576 GCA_041165185.1 Verrucomicrobiota bacterium
GCCGCGAGAAATTTGTTTACGACGTGAGCGGCGGCGCGCCCCGCATCGTCTATCGGCAGGACCTCACGAATTTCGGCTGGGCGCTCGGCCTCGCCGCGCGTCGCGCCCTCAACGGCAACAAGGACTCATGAGCATGAATCGGAACACCAAGAAACGCGCCCAGTCCGTCCTCGGACTCACGCTGGGCGACGGCCAGTTGCGCGCGTATCACGTCACGCGCGCCAAGGCCGGCCTCGAGGTCGTGAAGGCCGCGAGCGCCCCGCTCACGCTCGACGTGCTGCACCCGGAGCCCGAGCTCGTGGGCCGGGAAATCAAGAACCACCTCGACGCCGCCGGCGTGCGCGAACGCCACTGTGTCGTCGGCGTGCCCGCGCGCTGGGTGATGAGCCAGCACACACGCGCGCCCGATCTCGGCGCGGACGACACGGCGAGTTTCCTCCAGATCGAGGCGGAGAAAGGTTTCCCGGTCGACCCCGCGCAGCTCCAGATCGCGCGGTCGTTTCAGAAGACGACGGGCGGCACGTTTGTCACGCAGCTCGCCGTGCGCACCGAGCAGCTCGACCAGCTCGGCGCGGTGTTGAAGGCGGCGGGCCTGAAGGTCGCGAGCATCCTGCCCGGCCTCGCGCTGCTCCCAGGCGCGATCCCGGCGGCGGGCAAAGGCGGCCGCATCACCCTCGCGATCGAGCCGACGGGCGTGGCGTTTCTCATCGCGGCGGGCGGCGGCATCGCGGCGTTGCGCACGTGCGAGGCGAGCATCGAGTCCGAGGCCGGCGAAAAACTGGTCAACGGCGCCGCCGTCGCGCGCGAGCTGCGCATCACGTTCGAGCAGGTCCCGTCCGAGCTGCGGTCGGAGGTGAAGGAGTTGTTTCTCACCGGCGAATCCACGATGGTCCGCCAGCTCGCCGAGAGCCTCGCCGCCTGGGCGAAGGCCGTCGGCCTCACCATCGCGCGCGGGGATTTGCCGGAAAAAAATCTCGCCGGCGAAATTGCCGAGGCGCTCGCGGGCCGCTGGCTCGCGGGCGATGCGCCCGAGCTGGAGTTTCTCCCGCCGCGGCCGAGCCGCTGGGCGCAGCTCGTCGCGCGCTACAATTCGCGTCGCCTCGCGACCATCGGCCTCGCCGCGGCCGTCGTCGCGGTGGCGGCGCTCGGGGCGTTTGGCTGGCAGGAATACCGCCGTTGGTCGCTGCGCTCCGAGTGGGGCGCGATGGCGGCCCAGGTCGTCCAGCTCGACGGCGTCTCCGCGAAGATCCGCGAGTTTCAGCCGTGGTATGACAACACGTTGCGCAGCCTCGGCATCCTCAAGCGCGTGACCGAGTGCTTCCCCGAAACGGGCTCCGTGACGGCGAAGACCTTCGAGGTCCACGGCACCAAGCTCCCCTCGGTGACGGCCGTGAGCATCAGCGGCACGGCCCGCGACAACGCCTCGCTGCTCAAGGTCCAGGAGCAGTTGCGCAAGACCAAGGAAATCCGCGGCCTCAAGATCGAGCAGATCCGCGGCAAGACCCCCATGCAGTTCACCCTCACGTTCCACTGGAACGCCCCGCTTCCCGGCTCATGAATCTCAACCTGCCTCAACGCCAGCGCCTCCTCGTCATCCTCGTCGGCGCCGGCCTCGTCCTGCTGACCCTCGACTACGTGGCCGGCAAACTCTCCGTGCTGTGGAAAGCCCGCGCCACCGAGATCGCGAAGCTCCAGAAGGATGTCGCCCGCGGCCGCACCGCCATCGCGCGCGCCACGCGCACCGAGCGCGATTGGGCCGACATGCAGGCCAACGCCCTCCCGAAAGATTCCGCGCAGGCCGAGCAGGACCTCCTCTCGCTCTTCGACAAATGGGGCCGCGCCAACAACGTCGAGATCAGTGCGCTCCGCCCGCAGTGGAAACGCGGCGCCACTGACAAATACTCGCTCCTCGAGTGCCGCGTCGACGCCACGGGCAACATCGGCACGCTCGGTCGCTTCGTCTACGAGCTCGAGCACTCGCCGCTCGCGCTGCGCGTGGATTCGGTGGAGTTGACCTCCCGCGACGACTACGGTCAGAAACTCACGCTCGGCCTGATCGTCAGCGGCCTCCGCTTCTCGCCCCTGGAGCGCAAACAACAATGAACCCGCGTCCCCTTCTCCTCCTCGCGCTGGCCGCCGCCCTCCGCGCGCCCGCCGCCGAGCCCGCACCGAAGCCGCCCGCGCCTGCGCCGGCGACATCGCCCGCGCCCGCAGCCGTGAAGCCCACGCCCACCGCGCCCGCCGCGTCCGGCACGCCCGTGGTCACGCCGCCGGCGGCCCCCGCCAAACGCGATCGCTCTTCGCGCAATACCCCCGCCGCGCCGACGCCCGCGACCGGCCCGCTCACGTTTGAATCGTTCCGCCTCGTCAGCGACCGCAACATCTTCAACGCCAACCGCACCGGCCGCCGCGACCGCACCGAGGAGCAGGCCCCGCGCCTCGACGTGATCACGCTCGTCGGCACGATGGAAAGCGACCGCGGCCTGCGCGCGTTTTTCGACGGCTCGAACTCCGCCTTCCGCAAGGCCCTCCGCGTCGGCGAGTCCATCGACAAATTCAAGATCACCGCCATCGCGCCCACCACCGTCTCGCTCGAACGCGACGGCAAGGACACCGCCGTCCTCGTCGGCCAGCAGCTCCGCCGTCCCGACGGCGGCGACTGGAAACTCGTCGGCGCCGACATTGTGCGCGCCGAGGCCGCGGCGATGGCCGCCAAGGCCGACGCCGGGAAAATCAATCCCAGCGCCCCCGTCGTGATCCCCGCCAATGTCGACGATGTCACCCGCCGCCTCATGGAGAAACGCAACCAGGATTTGAAAAAATGAAAACCACCCGCCTCATCCCCCCGACCCTTTGCCTCCTCGGCTTCGCCGCATGCGCCGCCGTGGCCCGCGCGCAAGCCCCCGCGCCCGCCGCCGCCACCTCGGCCGCCGCGCCGGCGCGCGCGCCTGGCGAGCTGAAGTTTAACTTCCGCGGCGCGCCCCTCGAGACCGTGCTCAACTACATGAGCGAGGCCGCCGGCTTCATCATCCAGCTCGACACCCCCGTGCGCGGCAACGTCGACATGTATTCCGCCCAGCCCGTCACGCGCGAGGAGGCGCTCCAGTTGCTCAACTTCGCGCTCAGCAAAGCCGGCTACACCAGCACCGTGCAGGGCCGCATCATCTCCATCTCCTCGAAGGAAGATGCGAAGAAGCGCAACCTCCCCATCCGCACCGGCAACTCCCCCGACGAAATCCCCAACACCGCCGAGATGGTCATCCAGATCATCCCGCTCCGCCACCTCGACGCCACCACCGCCGCGCGCGACCTCGGCACCCTGTTGCCCGGCACCTCCACGCTCACCGCCAACGCCGACAGCAACTCCCTCGTCGTCACCGACACGAACATCAACCTCAAGCAGGTCGTCACCCTCGTTAACGCCCTCGACACCTCGATCGACACCGTGTCGACGATGAAGATCTTCAAGCTCAAGAACGCCGATCCCTACGAGATGGCGCAGCTCCTCACCAACCTCTACGCGGCGCCGACGGGCCAGAACGCGAACGGTCGCGGCGGACAGAACGCGTTCGGCGC
>JBEANZ010000406.1:0-5475 GCA_041165185.1 Verrucomicrobiota bacterium
CGGTTCTCCGCACGTCCGCGTCTGAATTTTTTCCACGCCCACGAAATTTTGCCCAACGCGACACGAGTTTCCGCTCCTCGTCTCTCGCTGTAGTAGCCGTCGCGCTGATTGCACTCTCTCCCGAGTCCGCCGCGCAGACCGCGCCGCCGCGCCCTTCGCTCTTCGGCGCGAAATCGGAAATCCCGCTCTACGCCGGCGTCGCGCCCGGTTCGGAGAAATGGGACTACGCGGAAATCGAGGCACAGGGGAAATCCGGTCCGCAGGTTAAGAATGTGGTCCGCCCGACTCTCCTTTATTTTCCGGCCGCCCATCCCGTGGGCACCGCGATGATCGTCGCGCCGGGTGGCGGGACGCGCACCCTGATGATGAGCTACGAGGGCGTCGACATTGCCAAGAAGCTCAACGAGGCGGGCGTCGACGCCTTCGTTCTGAAATACCGGCTCATCCAAACGGGGCCGGGCATCGACGCGACGGAACCCGCGAAGACTGGACCCCAAGCCGGCCAGAATGTGAGGGAACTCGCCGGCCTCGATGGACGTCGCGCCGTCGAGCTCGTGCGCTCCCGGGCCGACGAGTTCAAGGTGCAGCCCGACCGCATCGGCATCATCGGCTTTTCCGCCGGCGGCGGACCCATTCGCGGCGCGATGACCGGCCCGGCCGCCGCGCGTCCCGATTTCGCGGTGATGATTTACGCCGCCGGGGCGCGCGACACTGCGGTCACGGTGCCGGCGGGCGCGCCGCCGCTGTTTCTCGCCGTCTCCGCCGACGACCCCAACTACGAGGCCTCGATCACGACGTTTCTCGCGTGGCGCAAGGCCAGCGTCCCCGTCGAGCTGCACATCTTCCAGATGGGCGCCCACGGCTTCGTCAACAAAGGCGGCGGCGCCGACCACTTCATGGACCGCGTCGGCGAGTGGATGCGGGTCAACGGCTGGCTGCCGAAACGCAACTGACGACACCCGGTCGTTTCATCGGAGGCATCCATGAATTTCCCCAGCCGATTCCGCGTCGCCCTGATCTTCCTCGTTGGACTCGCGTCCAGCGTTCGTGCTGCGGACGCGCCGACGGCGGCCGGCGTCGCCTATTTTGAACAGCACATCCGCCCGCTGCTGGCGGAAAATTGCTACTCGTGTCATTCCCGCGAAAAGAAACAAAAGGCCGGCCTGGTTCTCGACAGCCGCGCGGGTTGGGTTGAGGGCGGCGACCAAGGTTCGCCAATCGTGCCGGGCGATCCCGACGCCAGCCTCCTGATCAAGGCCGTG
This sequence comes from Verrucomicrobiota bacterium, assembly GCA_041165185.1. Classification (GTDB taxonomy): domain Bacteria; phylum Verrucomicrobiota; class Verrucomicrobiia; order Opitutales; family Opitutaceae; genus JBEANZ01. The sequence goes on from JBEANZ010000406.1 coordinate 1,263, forward strand.
CGCTACACGGACCCCGACTTGAAAATGCCGCCGGACGAAAAATCGCTTTCCGCGGAGCAGATCGCCCGGCTCGAGACGTGGGTGAAAATGGGCGCACCCGATCCGCGCGCGGGCCCCGCGTTCGAGAAATCCCTCTCGCCGCACGCCTCCGATCCGATCGCGGGTCGCACGCACTGGGCCTATCGGCCGCTCGCCGCCGCGCCGCCGCCGAAGGTGAAATCGTCGCGCTGGCCGAAATCACCCATCGACAATTTCATTTTGGCGAAACTCGAAGCCGCGAAGCTGCGGCCCGCCGAGGACGCCGACCGCCGCACGCTGCTGCGCCGCGTTTTCTTCCAGCTCGCCGGCCTGCCGCCGACGCCTGCGCAGGTCGCCGCGTTCCTCGAGGACAAGCGGCCCGACGCCTACGCCCGCGTCGTCGACCAGCTCATGGCCTCGCCGCAGTTCGGTGAGCGCTGGGGCCGGCACTGGCTCGACCTCGCCCGCTACGCGGACTCCAACGGCCTCGACGAAAATTTTCTCTTCCGCGAAGCGTGGCGCTACCGCAACTGGGTGATCGACGCGGTCAACGCCGACCTGCCGTTCGACCGGTTTCTCACCGAGCAACTCGCCGGCGACCTGTTGCCCTACGATTCGATCGCGCAACGCGACCGCCAGCGCATCGCCGCCGGTTTCCTCGTGGTCGGCCCCAAGATTCTGCTCAGCGACGACAAGGAGCAGAAAAAAATGGACGTGGCCGACGAGCTCGTGGACACGGTCGGCCGCGCCGTGCTCGGCCAGACGCTGGGTTGCGCACGGTGCCACGACCACAAATTCGATCCGATCCCGACGAGCGACTACTACGCGCTGGCCGGCATTTTCACCTCCACGCAGGTCGTGCAGACGCGCCACATGCTCGGCCAGCAGCGGCAGATGGAGCGCCTCGTCGGGCTGAACGCCGAGGGCGACGAGCTGAACTCGGCCTACGAAAAATACTGGAAGGAAAACGCGAAGGCGCGCGCCCGCGAGCGTCAGGCCAAGCTGGCCCTCGATCACCTCGCCGCGGACGACGAGAAAAAATTGGCCGACCTCGTCGAGAAGGACAAAAAGGACAAGGACAACGCCATCGCTCCCGTCGCCGCCGATCCCGCCCAGCCCAAGGCTGATCGCGTCGCCGCGCAGAAGGAACTGTTCGCGAAAATCCAAGCGATCACCGCCGGCGCCCCGAAGATTCCGCCGCGCGCGATGATCCCCGCCGACGCCGAGAAACCGGCCGACGAGGCCATCCGGCTTTCGGGCCACCCTGATCGCCAGGGGAAAAAAGTCCCGCGCGGCTTCCTCCGCGTGCTCGGCGACGCGCCGGCCGCGATTCCCGAGGACCACAGCGGCCGGCTCGAGCTGGCACGCTGGCTCACCGACACCAAGGACGGCGCCGGCCACCTCGCCGCGCGTGTGCTGGCCAACCGCGTGTGGCACTATCTGTTCGGCCGCGGCCTCGTCCGCACCACGGACAATTTCGGCCGCACGGGCGAGTTGCCAAGTCACCCCGAGTTGCTCGACCACCTCGCGCGCCGGCTGATCGACTCGGGCTGGTCGATCAAGAGCCTCGTGCGCGAGATCGTGCTCACCCGCACCTTCGTGATGAGCAGCCGCGACCACGCCGCGGCAAGCGCCCTCGATCCCGACAACACCCTGCTGTGGCGCGCCCCGCGGCGCCGGCTCGAGCCCGAGGCCCTGCGCGACGCCATGCTCGCGGTCGCGGGAAAATTGGACCTCAAGCCACTCGACTCGACCGTCGCCTACTTGGGCGACCAAGCCACCGGAGTGGGGAAAAACGAAAACCGCCGCCGCACGGATTTTCCGAATCGCAGCCTCTACCTGCCGGTGATCCGCAACGATCTCCCCGAGCTCTTCGACGTTTTCGATTTCACGAATCCGCAGGCGAGCACCGGCGCGCGGACCGAGACGATGGTGGCGACGCAGGGCTTGTTCATGCTCAACGATCCGTCGGTGACAGCGGCCGCCGAGGCGCTCGCGCGTCGCCTGTCGGTCGAGAACTGGCTGGCCGGCCCGCGCGAGATGATCGACCTCCTTTTCCAATTGTCCCTCGGCGCGCCGCCCACGGAGGGCGAGCGGGCCGACCTGCTCGCCTTCATCGAGCGCCAGAAATCCCGCCTCGCATCCGGCGACGGGAAGGATCCCAACCTGCAAGCCTGGTCGCTCGCGTGCCAGGCGCTCTTTGCGTCGAGCCGTTTCCAAACCTTGGACTGATTTATGAACTGCCACTACTTCAAGCAGGCCATCACCCGGCGGGAAATGCTGCGCGCCAGCGCCGGCGGGTTTGGTTCGCTCGCGCTCGCGGCGATGGCCGGGAAATCCCTGCTCGCCGCGACCCCGTCCGCCGCGCCGATTCCCGTGCGCGCGAAACGGATCATCTTTCTCTTCATGTGGGGCGGCCCGAGCCATGTGGACATGTTCGATCCGAAGCCGCGCCTGAACACCGAGGCCGGCAAGCCACTCCTCGGCGAAACCGTCGGCGCCAAAAAGGAAAAGCTCGGCGCCGTGCTCGGCTCGCCGTTCACGTTCAAGCCCTACGGCCAAAGCGGCGTCATAATGAACGAGCTGCTCCCGCACCTGTCGCGCCACGCCGACCGCCTCTGCGTGGTCCGCTCGCTGCACACCGAGGGCAGTGCGCACGGCGAGGCGCTCCTGCGCCTGCACACCGGCCAGGCCAACCTCGTCCGCCCGAGCGTCGGCTCCTGGATCAGCTACGGCCTCGGCCGCGAAAACGAAAATCTCCCCGCGTTCATCACGATCTCCCCGCCGCGGGGCCACGGTGGCGTGCAGAACTACGGCAGCGCGTTCCTGCCCGCCACTCATCAGGGCATGGCCCTCGGCTCCGCCGAGATCCCGATTGCCAAGGCGGTCGTGTCCAACCTCGGCCACCCGAAGCTCGCCTCCGCCGATCAGCGCGAGCAGCTCGAGTTGATTCAAGCGCTCAACCGCCGGCACCTCGGCGCCGTCGGCCCCGACCCGCGCATCGAGGGGCTCATCGCGAACTACGAGCTGGCGTTTCGCATGCAGTCCACGATGCCCGCGATCCTGGACGTGGCCGACGAGTCGAAGGCGACGCTCGAGTCCTACGGCATCGGCGCGGAGCCGACCGACAATTTCGGCCGGCAATGCCTGCTCGCCCGGAAATTCGCCGAGCGCGGCGTGCGCTACATCCAGGTCTCGACGAACTACACGTGGGACCATCACACGAAAGTGAAGTCCGGCACCGTCGAGGAATGCGCGAAGGTCGACAAACCCATCGCCGGCTTGCTCGAGGATTTAGCGCAGCGCGGCCTGTTGGAGGACACGCTGGTCCTCTGGGGCGGCGAATTCGGCCGCACGCCAACGGTCGAAAACGAAGACGGTCGCAACCACCATCCGCAGGCGTTCACGATGTGGATGGCCGGCGGCGGCGTGCGCGGCGGCCTCACCTACGGCGCGACGGATGACTTCGGTTACCGCCCGGTGGAGAAACCCGTCCACATGCACGACCTGCACGCGACGCTGCTCTACGCGCTCGGCCTCGATCACACGCGCCTGACCTACCGCCACGCCGGCCGCGACTTCCGCCTCACCGATGTCCACGGCAACGTCGTGCATGACATCCTCGCCTGAGCGCGCCGTCACGGGACCGCGACCGCCGGAGCCGGGCCTCCCACATTTTCCAGCGCGCCGATGAGAACCTTTTTCCTCGCCGCCTGCGCGGCCGCGGTGTCCGGCGCTCACGCCGCGGCGCCGCACCAGCTCGTCAAGCTCTGGGAGACGCCGCCCGCGCTATTTTCCTGCGAGTCCGTCCGCTACTCCGCCGGAGAAACAGTGCTCTACGTCTCGAATATGGGACCGAGCAAGAGTCCCGGCGCGAAGGACGGTGATGGCTCCATCGGCAAAGTCGGCCTCGACGGCAAGGTAATCGCCGCCGAATGGATCAAGGGCCTCGACGCCCCGAAGGGCCTCGGTCTCTACGAGGGCAGACTCTACGTGGCCGACATCGACCGCGTGGTCGTGATCGATGTCGCGAAGGGCACGATCAAGGAGACCATCCCCATCGCCGGTGCCGGCAGTCTGAACGATCTCACCATCGATATGAAGGGCGTCGTCTACGTTTCGGATCACAAGCTCGGCAAAATCTACGCGATCAACGACGGCGAAGTTTCCGTCTTCATCGCCGACGTGAAAAACC
>JBEANZ010000407.1:0-6636 GCA_041165185.1 Verrucomicrobiota bacterium
GAGATCATGCCGCCGACGACGGGCGCGGCGAGCGGGCGCATGATTTCGGTGCCGGTGCGTGTGCTCCAGAAAATCGGGAGCAGGCCCGCGATGGCGGTGGCGACGGTCATGACTTTCGGGCGGAGGCGGAGGCGGGCGCCGGCTTTGATGGCGGCGAGGAGTTCGGTGCGGGTGAGCTGAGAGCCAAGAGCCGAGAGCTGAGAGACGGAAGAATCGGAGGCGGCGTGGCGGGCGAGTTTTTCGGCGCTGGCTTTTTTCACCGCTTCCTCGAGGTAAACGACCATGACGACGCCGGTCTGGATCGCGGTGCCGAAGAGCGCGATGTAGCCGACGTAAACGGCCGTGCTGAAATTGTAGCCGAGCCACCACTGCAACAACACGCCGCCCGTCAGCGCGAACCACACCGCGAGGATCACGTGCGCGGCTTCGGCGATCGAGTGAAACGTGATCACGAGCAGCACGAAGATGATGAACAGCGAGACGGCCGCGGCGATGAGGAGCGTTTTGCCGGCGCGGATCTGGTTTTCGTATTGGCCGCTCCACTCGATGGTCATGCCGGGATCGAGGGTGACGGATTGGGCGATGGTTTTTTTCGCTTCGTCCACGAACGAGCCGAGGTCGCGGGCGGTGACGTTGGCTTGGACGAAGGTGCGGAGGCGGCCGTTCTCGCTCGCGATTTCGCTCGGGCCGAGGACGCGCGTGATCGTGGCGACTTGGCCGAGGGGGACGAAGCGCATCGGCTCGCTGTTGGCGCCGAGGCCGGCGTCGCGGGCGTCGCGGATCGCGACGGGGAGGGCGTTGAATTTCTCGAGGTCCTCGCGGTCGATGCGGTCGAAGCGGACCTGAATAGGCCAGCGTTCGCGGCCTTGGATCGTGGTGCTGGCGACTTTGCCGCCGAGGCCGGTTTCGGCGACGGCGAGGACGTCCTCGACGGTGAGTCCGTAACGCGCGAGGGCGGCGCGGTCGGCGGTGATTTCGAGGTAGGGTTTGCCCTGCACACGCGATGGGGCGACGCCGGTGGCGCCGGGAATTTTTTCGACGAGCGCGGCGATCTCGAAGGCCTTGTGTTGGAGGGCGTCGAGATCGTCGCCGAAGATTTTGATGCCGAGCTGCGCGCGGATGCCGGTGGAGAGCATGAGCACGCGGTTCTCGATCGGTTGGAGGAAGCCGGGGACGTAGCCGGGGATGGCGGTGAGTTTGGCGGTGAGTTCTTCAATGAGTTTTTCCTTGGTCATCCCGGCGCGCCACTCGGCGGGCGGTTTCAACATGATCGTGGTCTCGATCATTTCGACGGGGGCGGGATCGGTGGCGGTGTCGAAGCGGCCGAGTTTGCCGGCGACGCTCGCGACCTCGGGCGTGGCGCGGATCGTTTGGTCCTGCCAGGCCATGATGCGTTTCACCTCGGTGAGCGAGGTGCTCGGGAGGAGGACCGGCATGAAGAGGAGGCTGCCTTCCTCGAGGGTGGGCATGAATTCGGAGCCGAGGCCGGTGGGAAGATGAGCGGAGAGCTGAGGGCTGAGAGCTGAGAGCCGAGCCCGGACAAAACCAGGCAGGCCGAAGGCGAGGACGAGGCAGACGGCGAGCAACGCGGCGGCGAGGGCGAGGACGGTCTTGCGGAAACGGAGCGCCCAATCGAGGACGGGGTCGTAGAGCGCGAGGAGGGCGCGCATGATCCAGTTGCGTTCCTCGGCGTGGAAGGGGCCGCGCACGAGGAGCGTGCAGAGCACGGGGACGAGCGTGACGGCGAGGAGCGTCGCGCCGACCATCGCGAAGGTTTTCGTGTAGGCGAGCGGGTGGAAGAGTTTTCCCTCCTGGCCGGTGAGCGTGAAGATCGGGATGAAGGCGAGGATGATGATCGCCATCGCGAAGAAGATGGGGCGGCCGACTTGTTGGGAGGCGACCAGGGTGTTCTGCCACGTCTCGGCGGAGGTGAGCGGGCGGCCGAGTTTCTTCTCCTCGAGTTCGCAGTGGCGGAGGACGTTTTCGGTCATCACGATCGCGGCGTCGACGAGGACGCCGATGGCGATGCAGATGCCGGTGAGCGACATGATGTGCGACTGGATGCCGAACCGCTCCATCAGAATAAACGCGATCAGGATCGAGGCCGGGAGCGGGAGCGTGACGATGAGGATGCTGCGGAAGTGAAAGAGAAACAGCACGTGCATCAGCGTGACGAGGAGGACGGATTCCCAGAGCGTGTGCTTGAGCGTGGCGATGGCGCGGTCGATCAGATCGCTGCGGTCGTAGAACGGCACGATGGTCACGCCGGGCGGGAGGCCGGCGCTGATGGCGGCGATTTTGGCTTTGATGTCCTGGATGACCTGGTGGGCGTTTTCGCCGGTGCGCATGACGACCGTGCCGCCGACGACCTCGTGGCCGTCGACGTCGAGCGCGCCGCGCCGGGCGTCGCCGCCGATCTGGACGGTGGCGACCTCGCGCAGGTAAACGGGCACGCCGGCGCGGGTGGTGAGGGCGATTTCCTCGAGGTCGGCGGCGGAGGCAACGAGGCCGCGGCCGCGCACGACGAACTCGAGGCCGTTCTCCTCGACGGTGCGGCCGCCGACGTTGAGGTTGTTCTTCGCGATGGCGGCGAAAATTTGATCGAGAGAAATGCCGAGGGCTTTCATCCGCAGCGAGGAGACCTCGATTTGGTATTGGCGGACGAAGCCGCCGAGGCTCGCGACTTCGGCGACGCCGGGGACGGCGGCGAGTTGGTAACGGATGAAATAATCCTGGAGGGCGCGGAGGGAGCCGAGGTCGGACGCCGAGGCGGACGAGCTAAGAGCGGAGAGCGGAGAGCTGAGAGCAGGAGATTTCGGAGATGAGATTTGAGATTTGGGAGGCGGAGCGGGCGGGGAATTTGCGACTTTGAGGTAGTATTGGTAAACCCAGCCGAGGCCGGTGGCGTCGGGGCCGAGGCGGGGGGTGACGCCGGACGGGAGAATGTTACCGAGGTAATTCAGGCGCTCGAGCGTGCGCGTGCGGGCGAAGTAGTTGTCGAGTTTGTCCTCGAAGATGATCGTGATCAGGGAGAAGCCGAACATCGACGTGCCGCGCACGGTGCGCACGCCGGCGAGGCCCTGGAGATTCACGGAGAGCGGGTAGGTGATCTGATCCTCGATCTCGCGGGGGCTGCGGCCGTCCCAGTCGGCGAAGACGATGACTTGGTTTTCCGAGAGATCGGGGATGGCGTCGATGGGCACGCGGCGGACGGCGAAGAGGCCCCACGCGAAGAGGAGAAGCGTGGCGCTGAGGACGAGGAAGCGGTTTTGCAGCGACCACTTGATGAGGGCGTTGATCATGGCGCGGCGGGGGAGGGGCGTTGGGCCTCGCGGGCGAGCTGGGCCTGGGCGTCGAGGAGGAGCGCGCCGGTGGTGACGACGTTTTCGTTTTCGGCGAGGCCGGAAATAATTTCGACGAGGGCGTCGCCGCGACGGCCGAGCGTGAGCTGGCGCGGTTCGTAGTGGCCGCGGCTGAGTTCGACAAAGGCGACGGGGCCGGCGCCGGAGTCGAGGACGGCGGAGCGCGGTGCGGTGAGGACGGCGGGCGAGGCGAAATGCACGCGACCCTCGGCGAGCACACGGTGGGGGAGGCGGTGCGGTTCGCCGGCGACGCTGTAGTGGGGATTGGGGAGCGTGGCGCGGACGCGCGTGGTGCGCGTGGCCTCGGTGAAATTCGGATCGATGAACTCGAGGGTGGCGTGGATCGTCTCGCCGGGGACGGCGCGGGTGGTGATGTCGATTTTCTGGCCGGGGGCGAGCCAAGGGAGGTCGGACTCGTAGGCGTCGAAGACGAACCACATCGAGGAGAAGTCGGCGATTTCGAAGAGGCGATCGGCGGGCTGGACGTATTGGCCCTCGTAAACGGATTTGGCGACGACGGTGCCGGCGCTCGGCGCGCGGACGGTGACGAGCGCGGAGGGCGCGAGGTTTTTTTCGAGCGCGGCGAGATCGGCGGGGGTGAGGCCGAGGAGGTGGAGTTGTTCGCGGGCGGCGGAGAGTTCGGCGGTGGAGTAGGCGAGCGCGCCGGCTTTGAGGCGTTCGAGGTAGATGCGTTGGGCGGTGAACATCTCGGGGCTGTAGATGGTCGCGAGGACGGCGCCGGCGGCGACCTCGGCGCCGAGGAAGTTGATGCCGAGCGACTCGACGCGGCCGGGCACGCGCGCGGAGAGGATGCGGTGGCGGGTGTCGTTGTCCTCGATGCGGCCGTTGACGCGGAGCGTGCGCACGAGCGGTTGGCGCGCGACGGTGGAAGTCGCGACGCCGATGGCGGTGATTTGGGTGGGGGAGAGGTTGAGGGTGGCGGAGGAGGAATGATCAGCGCTGAGAGCCGGAGTGGCGGCGACGAGGGCCATGCCGCAGATGGTGCATTTGGCGGGTTGCGCGGATTTGATCCACGGGTGCATGGGGCACTGGTAGACGGGGGCGGCGGGCTTGGCGGGGACGTCGGCGGCGGAGGCGGGCGCGAGCGCGAGTGGGACGAGCGTGGCGAGCAAGAGCGCGGCGAGTGGACGGAGCGCGGCGGAGCGAACGAACGGCCGCGCCGACAACGCGGCGAGCGGCGGGCGGACACAATCCGGCTAGGCCGGAATCAGATCAGGCGGACACACTGCGTCGCGGAGCGGCGCACGGTGGCGGTAGCGTCGGAAGCGCGTGCGCAGACGGCCAAGCGAATCGGCGAACGGGCGGCGGAGGAGAGAACCGCGAGGGAAAAATTTTCGCGAGCGCGGCCGGCGCGAGGGAGCGCGCGTGAAGCGAGGGCGCGCGACTCGAGAGTGGCGGTGGCGGCGGGAAAATCGTTCGCGACGCGCGCGGGCGCGGGCGGAGGCGCGCAATCGGTGTGGCCGCAGCGGCAGCCGCCGGTGCAGCACGCGGAATCGGCGGGAGCGTCCGCGGCCGACACGCGAGCGACGCCGGGCAACGCAGGTGCCAGCGCGCAGGCGAGCGCGAGGAGGAGCGTGCAGAGGCGGCGGAGCATCGGGCGGAGGGTGAGGGCGGCGTTTCGGATCAGCGAGACGGAGCCGTCGTGCGTTTGATAGCGGCGAGCATTTCCGAGAAATGGAGAACGGGTGTGCGCCCAGTGTCGGGAATTTTCTCGCCCCAGCCGAACTGTTCTTTCGCCACGATGCGGCTGCCACGAAACTGAGTCACTTCAACATCGACTGACGATGAGAGAGTAAGGATTTTCGGCGTTTCAGGATTTCGGTAGAGGGCGAGAAGGGTATCGAGTTTCTGCGTTTCTCCGGGGCCAAGGCGGACGGAGCCAAGGCGATGTTTGATCCACTTTGTTTCCGAATCGCCGGTGCGGGGCATTGGTTTGAGATCGAAAACTTCAAACTCGCCATCGCCAGCTGGGCTGAACTCGAAGACGGCGCCGTTGAAACTGAAACATCCTACAACCACGTAGCGAACCTCTAGGCGATCTCCCCAGGGTAATTTGGAAAATGAAGCGACTTGCGTGGAGGGCGAGGGCGACGCCAACGCAGGTGCCAGCGCGCAGGCGAGCGCGAGGAGGAGCGTGCAGAGGCGGCGGAGCATCGGGGCGGAAGGTAGGTGTCGGAGGACCGGCGGCAAATGATTATTCCGGGGGCAGACGATGGTGACGGAATCGGGCGCGGCGGGTGGGAGCGGACGGATCTGGCGGATCGGACTGATCGGGCGGCGCGGTCGGATCTGGTGCGAGGGCGGCGCGAGGGGGCGGGGGTGGGAGCGGCGCGGTCAGGGGCTGAGTTCGAGGTCGTCGGGGGTGTGGAATTTTTTGTCGGGGCCGGCGCTGCGGACGGTCATGCGGGTGGCGCTTTCGGCGTGGAAAAAAAACGGAGTGCCCCAGCGGTCGCAGAGTTCGCCGGCGCCGTTGATCGCGGGGTGGTCGGGCGCGAGGAAGGGGAAGCGGAATTTGTTTTTCCCCGTGAGCGCGGCGGTGATTTCGGCGTTGGAGCCGACGGGGTTGCCGTCGCGGAGGAAGTTGGTGCGGTAGTTTTCGATCACGTCGAGGACGATGCGGAGATCGTGCGACGGGGGGCGGCCGGGGTCGTTCAGGAGGTCGGCGAGGTGGGAGACCTCGGGGGCAGGAACTTGAGATTGGGGATTTGAGATCTGAGAGGAGGGGGCGGCGACCGGAGGTGGTGCGGATGTCGGCGCGGTGGTGGCGGCGCGCTGCGGCGGAGGGGCGGCGCGATTGGGCCAGAGGAACCACGCGAGGAGGAGCAGCAGGGCGGCGGCGGCGGCGAGGAGGCGGGGGCGCGTCATGGGATGGGGGCGACGGAAGGGCAGCGGGATTCGCCGGGGTTGGCCAAGCGAAAACGCGCGGGGCCGGCGGGCGCGAGCGTTGAACGTTCGCGTGACGCCGGGTGGCGGCGCGCGGGGCGAGGCGCGTTTACAACTGTAGCGGCATCCCGAGCTCGATGATCTGGGAGTGCGGGAGGTGGTAGTAGTCGCGGGCTTGGCGGGCGTTGCGGCTGAGGACGGCGTATAAATGTTTTTGCCATTCCCACATGCGCGAATCGCCGCCCGTGACAATCATCTCGCGGTTGAAGTAGTAGGTCGCCTCGTTGGGCTTGAGCGGCACGCCGCGCAAGCGGATCAGGACGGCGAGGGCGGCGACGTCGGGGGACTCCATGTAGCCGTAGAGGCCGAC
>JBEANZ010000408.1:0-10080 GCA_041165185.1 Verrucomicrobiota bacterium
GACGCCGGTCGGATCGGTTTCGACCGTGGCACGCTCGCAAAATCCCACTGCGACCGATCCGAGCGTTACGTTTAGCGTCGCCGGAATCGCGGTCGACCGGTCGGGCGATGTGTATTTTTCGGATTCCTCAGGCGCCGCGATTCGGAAGATGACGGCGAGCGGCGTGATGACGACCCACGCCGGGAGTCTCGGTCGCGAGGGCAGCGCCGATGGCGTGGCGGCGGCGGCTCTTTTCCGCGGACCCTCCGGGCTCGCGTTTGACCCGGCCGGAAATCTGGTGGTGGCCGATGGCGGCGGCGCGACGCTCCGCCGTATCACGCCCGAAGGCACCGTCACCACCATTGCCGGCCAACCCTACCCCGCCGGCTCGGGGACCACGGATGGGGTGGGTGGGGGCGCGCGGTTTTTCAGAGTCTATGGTGTAGCGTTTGACCGGGCGGGAAACCTGTATGTGCCGGAATCGTTCGGGGGGTTTCAGGCCGACTTTCCCGGTGCGGTCGTGCGCCGGGGCGTTGTCACGACCGCGGCGGGACCGCCGATTATCACGACTTCCCCTTCGGAGGACGGCAAGACTCGCGACCTCGGGGCGCACGCGACACTGTCGCTCTCCGTCGCCGCGACCGGCACCGCACCACTGGCCTTTCAATGGCTGAAAAACAACGCCCCGATCACCGGGGCAACGGCGGCCACGCTCGCGCTCGCCTCGCTCTCCGGTTTCGACGAGGGCGTTTACACGGTGCGCGTGAGCAACGCGGCCGGCGCCGTAGTCTCACCGAACGTCACGGTGAGGGTGTTCGCGCCGGCGTTCGAGGCGTTTGCGTCGCGCCGTGCGCAGCCGGGTGGAAGTTTCCTGTGGGGCGTGGCGTCGGGCGGCGGGCTGCTCGTCGCGGTCGGCACGGCCGGAAAAATCCTGACCTCCACCGACGGACAAATTTGGACCACGCGCAGCTCCGGCACGACGGAGTGGCTCGTTGGAGTAACCTCTGCCGCGGGGAAATTCGTCGTGGTCGGCGACAAGGGCACGATTTTGGTTTCGTCCGATGCTGTCACGTGGACGCGCGCCGCCGCCAGCGGCACCACGCAGCGATTGAACAACGTCGCGTTTGGCGACAATCGCTTCGTCGCCGTGGGCGAAGGCGGCGCGATTGTCACCTCGACGGATGCGCAGACGTGGACGCCGGAGAATTCGGGCGTCAGCACGTGGCTGCGCGGGCTCGTGTATGATAAGGTATTTTATGCGAGCGGACAAAACGGCGAGGTCCTCGTCCAATACGGAAAATTCTGGGGACGCGTTTCCGGGACCTACGGACCGCTCCGCTCAACGCATGATGTCGAGGCGCTCGTGGCGGGACCCGTCGGCGTCGGCCAAGACGGATGGGCGATCACGCACTTCACCATGGATTTGTCGACGCAGATGGTTCCCAAGACGCCGCCTTACCCAGATCGTATTCCACCCTACATCGTAGATTTTTGGGCAAGTTTACCGCTGGGTTTGAGCGGTCGCTTTCGGGGCCTGTGCTATGGCGTCGGCGCCTATTTCGCTACCGGCGAAAACGGAATCGTCGCCGCATCGCAAAGTCTCTACGGCCCCTGGTCCTTCATCCCCACTGGCACCACTGCCAACCTCATCGCTGGCGTGTTTCACGGCAACTCGATGTTCGTCGTCGGCGAAAACGAGACCATCCTCCAGTCGCAGCCGCTCTTCCAATCCAAGCTCGTCAACATCGCCACGCGCGGCCTCGTCGGCGCGGACCAACCGATGATCGCCGGGTTCGTCGTCGCCGGCACCGCACAGAAGCAGGTGCTCGTCCGCGTCGCCGGGCCGGCGCTTACGCGGTTCGGCGTCCCGTCCGCGCTCGGCACGCCCACGCTGCGGGTCTTCGACGAGCAGGCGCGCCCGCTCGCGACCAATTCCGGCTGGAGCGCGAACGCCAACTCCGCCGCGCTCGCCGCCGTCGCGGGTCAGGTCGGCGCGTTTCCCTTTGCGGCCGGCAGCGCCGATGCCGCGGTGCTCCTCACGCTCCCGCCCGGCGCCTACACGGCGCAGGTGACGGGCGGCGCGGGCATCGCGCTCGTGGAAGTTTACGACACCGAGCTCGTCGGCAGCTGCGCCGGCGGCCCGCGCGTCATCAACCTCGCCACGCGCGGCCTCGTCGGCGACGACGCCAACCAACTCATCGCCGGCTTCGTCGTGAGCGGCTCGGCGGCGCGCCGGGTGTTGATTCGTGGCGTCGGCCCGACGCTCGCGCAGTTCGGCGTGCCCCGGGTGGTCGCCCAACCGCAGCTCGCGCTCCTCGACCAACGCGGCCGCGTGCTCGAACGCGCCGGCGCCTGGGGCGCGCAACGCACCGCCGCCGACATCGCCGCCGCCGCCGTGATCGCGGGGGCGTTTGCGCTCGATGCGGACAGCGCCGACGCGGCCCTCGTGACGACGCTCCTCCCCGGCAACTACACCGTGCAAGTCTCCGGCGCCACGCGCGGCGCGACAGGCACCGCGCTGGTCGAGGTCTACGACCTGCCGTAGACGGCGCCGAAGAAGGACTGCGGGGGCCGGCTCCCGGGAACCGCGGCGCTGTTTCGCGCGCCCCTTGCTCCACGCAAACGAGGAACCCCTGAATGGAAATTCACCCTCGCTTCAGAACGCCTTCAGCTTGCGGCGACACAGTGCGCCCGCTCCCCATTCGCATGAAAACCTCCCCGTCCCGTCTCGCGCGTCCGCTCGCGCTCGTCGCGCTCGCCCTCGCCGTCACTGCCCCCGCTTTCGCCCTCAAATACGCTGCGCCCGAGCACAAGCTCAAGGCCGACCCCGCCATCCCCGCGTGGACGCCCGGCTCCGTCACCTCGATCCCCGAGGAGGAACTCAACCTCGTCGGCGCCGACATCATGGACGAGATCACGCTCGGCTGGGTGAAACTTTTCCGCCCTGCCTATCCGCGCCTCAGCATCACGATGGAGGCGCGCGCCTCCGGCACCGGCGTCAACGCCCTCACCGCCGGCATCGCGCATCTCGCGCCCGTCGGCCGCGAGGCGCTGCCGGCGGAGCACGAGGCGTTCGTGAAAAAATTCGGCTACGAGCCCTTCGCGATCAAAGTGGCGACCGGTTCGCTCGGTTCGCTCGGCAAGACCGCCACGAGCGTCATCCTCGTCGCCAAGAGCAACCCGATCAAAGGGCTCACGTTTAAGCAGCTCGATCAGATTTACTCGAAGTCACACAAGCTCGGCGGTGGCGATATCACGACGTGGGGCCAGCTCGGCCTCAACGGCGAGTGGGCCAACCGCCCGATCCACACCTACGGCCTCAAGCCGCCGAACGGCATCGAGCAGTTCGTGAAATGGAAAGTCCTCCAAAACGGCGAGTGGCGCGACGGCATCCAAAACGTCAAGGGCATCGGCTTCACGCACGCGTTTACCGTCGCCTCAAACGACATGAAGACTCAGCTCGGCGGCCTCACCTATGCGCTGCTGGCCAACGTCACCGACGACGTGCGCGTCGTCCCGCTCGCGAAGAATGAGGGCGACCCGTTCGTCGCGCCGACGATCGAGACGGTCTACAACCACACCTACCCGCTCTCACGCTACGTCTACATTTTCGTCAACCGCCCGCCCGGCACGAAGCTCGAGCCGAAGATCAAGGAATTCCTGAAGTGCGTGCTTTCGCAACAGGGCCAGCAAGTCGTGGCCGCCGAGGGCGTGTTCATGCCACTGTTGCCGTCGGTCGTCGCCGAGGAGTTGAAGAAACTCGAGTGAGCGCGGAGGCGCCTGACGGAGCGGCGACTTTCCAGTCGCCGAGCTCGGGCGGCTGGAAAGCCGCCCTTCCGTCCGCCGTCGCGATCCTCGTGTTCGCGATTTCAATCCCCGCCGCCGAGGTCGTCTGCGCCAGTGCCTCGAGCATGGAGGGCCTGATGGCCGCATGGACGAGCGACTTCACCGCCGCCCATCCCGCCACGCCCGCGCGCATCGCGGCGCGGACGCAGTTTTCCGCCGAAGCCTTCGATGCGCTCCTCCGCGGCGAGGTGCAGGTCGCGCCGTTTGCGCGCGAGCTGTTTCCCGACGAACTCGCCCGCTACGCCGCGAAATTCCCCGGCGCCGCGCCCCGCCTCGTGCCCGTCGCCACCGGCAGCCGCGCCACCAAGGGCGGCACGCACGCGATCGCGATTTTCGTCCACGAAAAAAATCCCGTGACGCGCCTCTCCCTCGCGCAGCTCCGCGATCTGCTCGCGCCCGCCGAGGGCGCGCGCCGCATCACGACTTGGGGCCAGCTCGGCGCGACGGGCGCGTGGGCCGCAAAAAAAATCTCCGTCCACGGCATGACCGTGCGCCGCGACACCGGCAACCCGCCCGGCATCGTCAACTTCCTCGAGCAACGCGTGCTCGCCGGTCGCGCGTGGCGCGACGACACGGCGCTCGTCCCGCATCTCGACACGCCCGGCACCGGTGGCATGCAGGCACTGGAAAAAATCGTGCGCGCCATCGCCGTCGACGAGGCCGCGCTCGGCTACAGCGGCTTCGGCTACGCGCAGCCCGGCACACGCACCCTCGCGCTCGCGGAGACGGACGCCGGCCCGTTCTTCGCCGGCACCGCGGACGAAATCGTGCGCCGCGACTATCCGCTCACGCGCACGATTTACCTCTGCGCCAGCCACGCACCCGACGCTGCGACGCGCGCTTTCCTGAGCTTCGCCCAAAGCCCCGCCGGCCAGCACACCATCGCGGCCGACAAGAATGGATTCCTCCCGCTGCCCGCGACTGTGATCGAGTTTCCCCACGGCGCGAGCTACCTCACGCCGAGCGGCGCCATCGCGATCGTCGGCTACAACGACATGGCCGAAATGCTCGCCGCGCTCACCGCGCGATTTTCCGCGCGGCACCCCGGTTTCGCCTTCGCGCTCGATCTCAAGGGCACGCGCACCGCGCCGCCCGCGCTCGCCTCGGGCAAATCCGCGCTCGCGCCGATGGGCGCGGAATTTTCCGCCGCCGAACTCGCCGCCTTCCACGCCGCCACCGGCACCGATCCGCTCGTCGTCCGCCTCGCCCACGCCTCACTCGATCCGCGCGCGTTGAGCGGGCCGCTCGCGATCTTTGTCCACCGCGACAACCCGCTCGCGTCGCTCACGCTCGGCGAACTCGCCGCGATCTTCTCCGACGAAACGCTCTCCGCCGCGCGCGGCCTGTCGCCCTGCGGCGTCAATGCCGAGGCCGCGCTCGGCTTGTTTTTCCGCCAACGCGTCCTCGGCCCGCGCAGGTTTTCCGCGTCGTTCACCGGCTTCCCGCAGTCAGCCGATGTGGTGAAACACATCGCGGCGAATCCCCGCGCAATCGGTTTCGCCGCCGCGATGCGCGCGACGCCCGACGTAAAAACCCTCGCGCTCGCCCCGCGACCCGACACCGCGCCCGTCGCACTCACCGCGGAAAATCTCGTCGCCGACCGTTACCCGCTCGACCGCCACCTGCTACTCGCCGCGCGCCCGCCGCTCGCGCCGTGGCTGCGGGAGTTTTTGCGTTTCGCGCTGTCGCCGGAAGGGCAGGGGCTCGTCGCCGCGGGCACGCTCGGCTACCTGCCGTTGAGCGAAGGCGACGCGGCACTTGAGCTCGCGATCCCGTAACGGCGGGCGTCCCTCCCCGCCGGGAATCGCCGGCCGCGCAGCCCTACCGCGCTATTGCCCTCGCCACTCGGCTCCGTTGCACTCCGCCCGCTCGCTCTCCACCCTCCGCCCGTTTCCCCTCCCCGCCCCATGCATCGGCGCACGTTTCTCCACTCCACCGCGGCCACCGCCGCCCTCGCCGCGCTCGCGCTTTCCGCCGCCGAAAAAAATCCCGCGCCCGCCGCCGCCCCGAAAAAGCGCGCGCACAAAAAAGCCCTCATGTGGGGCACGCTCTCCAGCAAGACCGCGCAGGCCCTCAGCGTCCGCGAAAAATTCGCGCTCATCCGCGACGCCGGTTTCCAAGGCGTCGAGGTCAACAGCGCGATGGATCAGGCCGAGGTCCTGGCCGCGCGCGACGCCACCGGCCTCGCCATCCCGAGCGTCTGCCTCTCGACGCACTGGCAAAAACCCCTCTCCGATCCTAATCCCACCGCGCGCCAGG
Organism: Verrucomicrobiota bacterium; assembly: GCA_041165185.1. Taxonomy (GTDB): domain Bacteria; phylum Verrucomicrobiota; class Verrucomicrobiia; order Opitutales; family Opitutaceae; genus JBEANZ01. Next base: position 6,085 of record JBEANZ010000408.1, read on the forward strand.
TCGGTCTCGACGGCCTCCTCCAGGGCTTGCGCGATGCCAAGGCCTACGGCGCCACCTCCGTGTTGCTCGTCCCCGCCGTCGTGAAAAAAGACGTGAGCTACCCCGACGCCTACGCGCGCTCCGTCGCCGAAATCAAGAAGGCCATCCCGCTCGCCGAACAGCTCGGCGTCGCCATCGCGATCGAGAATGTCTGGAACCAGTTTCTCCTCAGCCCGCTCGAGGCCGCCGCCTACGTGGATCAGTTCAAGAGCCCGATGGTCCGCTGGCATTTCGACGTCGGCAACGTCGTCAACACCGGCTTCCCCGAGCAGTGGATCCGCGTGCTCGGCCCGCGCATCGCGAAAATCCACGTGAAGGAATTCAGCCGCAAACTCCGCGACGAAAAAGGCCCCTACGCCGGCTTCCGTTGCGAGCTCATGACCGGCGACAGCGACTGGCCCGCCGTGATGGCCGCGCTCGACAGCGTGGGCTACGACGGCTGGCTCATCGCCGAGCAATACCGCCCGCCCGATCTGACCGACGCTGATTGGCTCGCGGGCCTCGTGAAGAAGCTCGATCTGATCATCGCCTGCTGAGCGTGATGAGCGCCCCCGCGTTTTCCAGATCCGTCCGATCCGCCTGATCAGCCCGATCCGTCCGATCTCCCCCATCCCTCCCACCGCCAACCACCACCCGCCTCCCACCTCCCGCCCCCTCCCACCCATGCACCACACGCCCACCACCCCGCCCGTCAGCCCCGCCCTCCCGCGCCGCGATTTCCTGAAAACCACCGCCGCGGCCGCCACCACCGCCGCGCTCGCCACGCCGCGCTTCCTCACCGCCGCCGAACGCGCCCGCTCCATCGGTGCCAACGACCGCATCCGCATCGCCCAGATCGGTTGCGGTAGCCGTGGCGTCGGCGCGCACATGAAGGGCGGCATCCTCCCCCACGTGCAGGAGACTAACTTCGAAATTGTCGCCCTCGCCGATCCGTGGCGCCAACACCGCGAGGAGGCCAACGCCCTCGTGAAAACCACCTTCGGCCGCGACGCCAAGATGTTCTCCTCCTACCGCGACCTCCTCGCGATGGACGGCATCGACGCCGTCATGATCGCCTCGCCCGATTTCCACCACACCACGCACCTCGAGGCCGCCGCCAAGGCCCGCAAACACATCTACATCGAGAAACCCCTCGCCACCGACTTCGCGAAACTCCTCCGCGCCTACGACGCCGCCAAGGCCGCGCAAGCCGCCGGCAGCGTCATCCAGGTCGGCACGCAGCTCCGCAGTCTCCCCGGCGTCACCGGCGCGCGCCAAATCGTCCTCGACGGCACCATCGGCAAAATCAACCGCATCGACGAATGCCGCAACGGCGAGAAACCCTACTGGTATCAATATCTCGGCCGCGAAGTCACCGCCGCCGACGTCGACTGGAAAGAGTTTCTCGGCGATTCGCCCAAGCAGCCCTTCGACGCGCGCAAACTCAGCGCCTGGTATGGCTACTACGAGTTTTGCCAGGGCCCCGTCCCGCAGTGGGGCGCGCACTTCCTCGACCTCATGCACTACGTCACCGGCTGCGGCATCCCCGAGTCCTGCATGTGCCTCGGCGGCGTCATGACGTGGAAGGATGAAAACAAGTTCACCACCCCCGACAACGTGACCGCCACGTGGATTTACCCCGAGGGCTTCGTCGTCACGAGCTCGAACAACTTCGGCAACAGCGCCGGCAACACCCGGAAATTCTTCGGCAGCAAAGGCACGCTCGCCGTCGACAACTGGAACGCCCCCACCTACTCCGCCGAGGGCGGCCCGAAACGCGACGGCCAGATCCGCGGCAAAATCGACGTGCCCCAAGTCGCGCGCCCCGATCACTTCCGCAACTGGCTCGACTGCGTGCGCAGCGGCGAGACCCCGCACGCCAACATCGACGCCGGCTACCAACACGCCGTGGCCGTCATGATGGCCGTGATCTCCTACGACACCGGCCGCAAAACGATCTACGACCCGAAAGCCCGCGCGATCAAAACCGCGTGAGTCTCGGCCAGTCGTGGACGAGGCGTCCCGCCTCGTGGCCTGAGTTCGGCGCCGTCGCCGCCATTGAGTTTCCTAAAGTGCCACTTCAGGAAACTCATTCATGAAATTCGTCCCGCGCGCCCTCGCGCCCGGCGTGACCGTGCACACGCTCGCCGATCTCGTCCGGCTCGTCGTCGCCGCGTAGCCCGCGTGCCTGCGGGAACAATCTGCTTCCTCCCGCTCGTTGCCGGCGAAAAACTCCGGCTCGCCCGCCGCCTCCATTACGCGCACGACACCACCCCGCAACCCCTCGCCCCCCGCTTCGTCTGGCCCGCAAACCCCACTCCGCCCGCATCGCCCCCTCCGCCTCTCCTACCATGCCCCGTCTCCGCCTCGCGCCCGCTCTTGTTCTCCTTGGCCTCGCCGCCGTTTCGCCCGCCGCCTCCGCCGCCGGCCTCGACTGGCCCCAGTGGCGCGGCCCCGACCGCACCGACGTCTCCAAGGAAACCGGCCTCCTCAAATCCTGGCCCGACGGCGGCCCCAAGCGCCTCTGGCTCTTCGAAAACGCCGGCTCCGGCTACTCCGGCCCCGCCATCGTCGGCGGCAAACTCTTTACGCTCGGCACCCGCAACAACGCCGAGATCCTCCTCGTCCTCGACGCCGCCACCGGCAAGGAACTCTTCACCGCCGAGCTCGGCCGCATCCTCGACAACGGCTGGGGCGACGGCCCGCGCGGCACCCCCGCCGTCGACGGCGATCGCGTTTATGCCCTCAGCGGCCGCGGCGATCTCGCCTGCGTGAGCGCCGCCGACGGCATCGTCCTCTGGACCGTCTCGATGAAAGACCTCGGTGGCAGCGTCCCCAAATGGGGCTACACCGAGTCCGTCCTCGTCGATGGCAACAAAGTCCTCTGCACCCCCGGCGGCAGCAAGGGCACCGTCGTCGCCCTCGACAAGCTCACCGGCAAACTGATCTGGCAGTCCTCCGATCTCACCGAGCCCGCCCACTACTCGTCCATCGTCCCAGCCACCATCAACGGCCAGGCCCAATACATCCAACGCAACGAAAAGAGCGTCTTCGGCCTCGCCCCCGCCGACGGCAAACTCCTCTGGCGCGCCGATTTCAACGGCCGCACCGCCGTCATCCCCACGCCCATCGTGCGCGACAATTTCGTCTACGTCACCGCCGGCTACGGCGCGGGCTGCCTCCAGCTCCGCATCGACCCGGGCAACAAGGTCGCCGTCGTCTACGAAAACAAGGTCCTCAAAAACCACCACGGCGGCGTCGTCCTCGTCGGCGATCATGTTTACGGCCACGCCGACCCGGGCTGGGTGTGTCAGGATTTCAAGACCGGCGAAGCCGTCTGGCTCGACCAGAAATTCAAGAAAGGCGCCGCCAGCTCCGCCGACGGCATGCTCTACTGCCTCGAGGAGAAAACGGGCAACGTGGTCCTCGTCGAAGCCTCGCCGAAAGGCTGGAGCGAGAAAGGCCGCTTCACGCTCAACCCGCAGACCAAAATCCGCAGCGCCAGCGGCGCGGTCTGGACGCACCCCGTCATCAGCCACGGCCGCCTCTACCTCCGCGACCAGGATTTGATTTACTGCTTCGACGTGAAGCAGTGAGTCTGCGGACGCTCCGTCCTACCCGCGCAACCGCCCGAGTTCCGATTTCGTAGTTCCGTGTTGGTAGTTCCGGCTTCAGCCGGTGCCTTGGTTTTTCGCTCGGCTTCCTAAGCGTAAAACCCCCGGAACCGGCTGAAGCCGGAACTACCAACTCGGACCCACACCCACCACCGCGTTACCGCCCGCGAGGATTCCCGTAACTTCCCCTCCTTCTCACGTGTAAGACCGGGACCAAACCCATCGCCCCCCGTCCCCCCAGCACCCCCCTCCCCCCACCAATTTCCCGGCCCCCGCACCCCCCCCATGCCCCAGCCCCCCCCCCCACCAACCCCGTCCCCCTCCCCGCCCACCCCCGCGCCCCCCCCGCGCGCCGCCCCCGCGC
>JBEANZ010000409.1:0-10425 GCA_041165185.1 Verrucomicrobiota bacterium
GCGGTGGCGAGGAGCGCGACGGTGAGAAAGGCGCGGGTTGTGGCGGGCGTGAAAACGGGCGGGTGGCGGGGCATGGCGGGGACGGGGGCGTTGGGAGGGCGGGTCGGAGACCCCGCCCTACTTCAATCAGTCGAGTTTTTTGAGCTGCTCGCGAAGGGCGGCGGCGTTGAGGGGATAATAGTAGCCGACTTTCGCGATGATCTCCTGGCCTTCGCGGCTGAGGACGAAGCGCATGAACTCGCGCGCGCGCGGGTCGAGCGGGCGGCCGGGGGCTTTGTTGACGTAGAAATACGCGTCGCGGATCAGCGGGTAGGTGCGGTTGGCGACGTTGTCGGGCGTGAGCGCGACGGCCTTGCCGCCGCCGCGCGGCGAGACCTTGAGGACTTTGAGATCGGCGTAGTCCTTCACGTGCATGAGCGCGGCGATACCGATGGTGAATTTGTCCTTCGACAATTTTTCGAGGGGGCGATCGCTCGCGACGGCGAAGCCCTGCGCGTCGGGCGTCGTCTGCTTGCTCTCGACGTATTCCATGAAGTTGCCGTTCCACTTGTGCGACCACGCAAAGAGCTGGCGCTCGATCGCGACGGCGAAACCGGGGGCGCAGTAGCCGAAGGTCATGATCTCTTTGCCGGCGAATTCGCCCTTGAGGCCAAGCTGGTCCCACGAGCGGATGTTGGTCTCGCGGCCGCGGCCGAGGCGCGCGGTGTAGAGCCAGTTGTTGTCGCGGAGTTCCCAGCCACCGCTGCGCTCGCTGCCAAACGTGCGCTCGAGCTGGTCCATGGAGATTTCGTCGAGGGGATTGTCCTTGTTGACGACGATGGCCCACGCGAAGAGCGAGCCGCGTTTCTCGTAGCCGCCGGTGGCGACGGAAATTTCCGTGGGCATGTAGCCGAACGCGTTGAAGAACGGCATCTGGTCCGTGATCTTCGCGTCGTCACCCATCGGCGCGACGTCGGCGATGCCGGTGTAGAGGCCGGCGAGACCGCCCTCGCTGCTCGGGATGTTGCTCGTGGTGACGCGCGCCTCGGGATGAAAACGCGTGAAGCCCTCGGCGAGATACGGCACGGCGTTTTTCAATTCGCTGCCCCAGACGCGCACGGCGCCGACGATTTTGGCCTCGGGCTTGTAGGCGGGCAGCGCGCTGAGATCGGGCGGCGGCAGCTCGGTGTAGGTCGCAGTCGTGCCGTAGCCATCGCGGCGGAGGGTGTCCTTGATTTTGTCGAAGGCGGCGTAGGTCGGGACGGTGGCGGTGAGTTTTTCGCGGATGCCCGTTTTCATTTCGGTGACGGCCGCGAGCGCGACGGGGTCGCGGTATTCGAGGACGTTGAGGGCGTCGACTTTGCCGGTCTCGCCGCGCTCGAGGTAGGCGGTGTAGCGCACGAGATGTTTGGTGCCGCGCATCGCCTCGTAGAGCGGCGAGATGTAGCCTTTCACGAATTCACCGAAGCGCGCGGCGGGCACGGTGGGCGTGTAGGTGTTTACAACGAAGACGGAGCGGTTGGAGTCGCGCGGCGAGAGTTCGCCGTGCGCGAGCGCGTCGGCCCGGCGCACGATGAGGCCGGCGGGGAGCGACGGCGCGGACTCGCGTTGCCAGATGTCGGCGGAGTTTTCGCTGGGGAACTCGAGGACGACGAAGGTCTCAAACTGCGGCTTGCGCGTGGGGTCGGCGGCATTTTCAGCGCGACCGCGCGTGAGGAGCAACGCACCCGCAACCTGACCCGACTGGCGCCACTGCGCCACCAGCGGCGCGAGCGCGGCGGGTTGCGGCGTGCCGGCGGGCACGCGGATGAGAACGTGGGCCGGCGCGGCGGAGGCGGAAATCGCCGCGCAAAGCGATGCGAGGACGAGGAGTAAACGGGAGATCATGATGGGGCGAAAAAGCGACGCGGACGCACGGCGGCGCGGCGGGGTTCATTTGGCCGCAAGCGCGTGAAGGCAACCTGAAGCACGGCTGAAATTCGGTTCAGTTCGCAGGGGCGCGGACGCGAGTCGTGGCTGAGGCGTCCCGTCCCAGCGCGTTTTTTGTCCGCTCGCTGGCCCGCGCAGCAGCCACGCGTTCGCTACTCAGAACCGCACCGTGCCCTCGAGCTGGAAGCGTTTCGCGCAGTTGTCGGTGGTGCCGGCGGGGATTTTGCGGACGAGATCGTTGACGAAGAGATTGGCGGAGAAGAGCAGGTAGTCCTTGGGCGAGTAGCTCGTGCGGATCGCGTTGCTGCGGATGTTGGCGCCGCCGCCGTGGCCGCCGGCGAGCGAGGTGGCGTCGGTGTTCCAGCCGAGCGGGACGGTGCGGTAATAGGCGCCGTAGTCGCCATCGAGCATCTCCTCCCACCACGCGTCGGGCTGGATGTGGAGGTGGCGGAGGCCGATCTCCCACTGGCCGGCTTTGCCAGCTTTGCCAAACGTGAGGCCGGCGCTCCAAGCGTGGTTGTTCGTGGGGGCGCCGGGGTTGTCGAGCAGGTCGGCGTTGAACGTGATCGGGAATTTCCCGGCGTAGCCCGGGCCGTGGTCGAAGAGATGCGTGACCGTGGCCTCGGCGTAGAACGGCCGGTAGGCGCGCGTGAGCAGGCCGGCGGGGGTGCGGGTGTTGCCGCGGTTGTTGTTGGCGACGTTGGCGGCGGTGAGGGCGACGCCGTTCGTGATCGCGAGGTGGCCGACGCCGAGCGAGGTCGACCACGCGGAGTCCCACTGGGCATCCCAGCGCGCGCGGCCGGCAAACATCCACGGGTCGTGCGTCGCGCCCGTGAGATCGTCGAGCAGGTATTGGCCGCCGGCGAACCAGAGGCGGTGCCTCTGCGAGAGCTGCACGGAGAGTTCCTGGGTGATGCCCTCGGGCATGTAGTCGCTGTCGAACAGGATGCGCGAGGGCACGTAGAAGAGGTTATCATATTTGCCGAACGTGACCGCGCCCTTCAGGTCAGGGCCGAGCGAGGGTTTCCAGCGCAGGAACATCTGATCGATAAACGCGTATTTGCGCGCGCCGTTGTCGGCGACGGAGAACTGCGCGGCGAGCGGGTTGCCCGCGAAGCCGGTGTTGAGATCGCCGGCGGCGAAGCGCAGGCCGGTGTCCCAGTTTTCATTCGGCGCATAGACGAAGCCGAAGTGGAGCTGGTCGTAGAACTGGTCGCGCGTCGCGGCGTCGGGGGCGCGATACATCGTGCTCGAAAACCGGAAGCGGATGTCGCCCGTGAGCCGCAGCGCGGGCGTGGCCGGGGCGGGCGCGACGGCGGGCGCGGGTTTGTCGGCGGCGGGCCGGCCGGCCTCGCGGCGGAGCGCGGCGTTTTCCTCGCGCAGCTCGGTGACGATCGATTCGAGTCGGCGCAGGCGCTCCTCGACGGAACCCGCGTCGGCGGCGCGCAGCAGCGCGAGCAACGACGAGGCCGCGACGACGGCGGCGAGCGGGACGAGACGGAGCAGGCGGAGGCGGTGCGACATTGGGAGCGGAGGGAAATCTGGCGGGACAGGAAACGAAGCGCGGCGCGCCACCGCAAGGTCGGCGACGGCGCGGGCGCATCGCGGAGTAGGCCGCACGCGCCTTGCGCGAGGCTGAACGCCCGCTGAAGGAAAACTCAGGCAACGCGGGCCCCCCGGGTCCCGCGAGCACCGGGGTTGACAACGCGCGGCTCGGCGGTGTCGTCCCGCCACGTGAAGATGTTCCGCGCTCTCGTCGCCAGCCTGCTCATCGCATGGTGGCTGCCCGCGACGATGCACTGCGCGATCGAGGCGGCGGGCTGGATGGACGGCGGCGAGAGCTGCCCGCACCACTGCGACAACGACCGCTGTGACCAGCTCGAATCGGGCAACTTCCGCCCGACCAACGGGGCCGTCGTGATCGTCGCGCCCGCGGCGGCGGTGGTGGACTTCGCGGTCCCCTTGGTGCGGCTCGCGCCGCAATCCGCCGGCCGCCTGCGCATCGATCTCGCGCGCACGGCCGCGCCGCCCGGGCTCGCGCGCACGTGGCAGTTTGCCGCGCGCGCCGCGCCGCAGCCCGGCGCTCCCTCGCCCGCTTCGTAAACGGACTCCTGCGCGAGTCCGTTTCGCCCATCCGCCTGCGCGTGCCGCGTGGCGGAATGTCCCGCCCGCCTGCGCGGCGTCGCCGCGCGCTTCGCCGATTCACCGTCCGCCATCGTTCGCCCCACGTAGCCCGTCCCCGTTCGTCATGAAACCCGTTTTTCGTTTCCTCCTCTGCTCCCTCGCCTCCGCCACTCCGCTCGCGGCGGAAGACGCGCCCGTGAAACTCGACGCGCTCGTCGCCGCCATTGCCGCGAGCAACCCCGAGTTGAAATTCTACGAGGCCGAGATCGCCGTCGCGAAATCCGCCGCGCGCACCTCCGCCATGCTCGCCGATCCCGAGGTGTCGCTCGACCTCGGCCACAAGCGCGTGCGCACCGCCGCCGGCGCGCTCGCCGGCGAGGGCGCCGCGTGGTCGGTCTCGCTCACGCAGACGTTTGAGTGGCCCGGCCGGCTCGCGTTGCGCAAGGCCCTCGCCGGCCGCCAAGTCGAGCTGGCCGAGCTGGGCCTCGCGCGTTTCCGCGCCGCGCTCGCCGCGCGCGCGCGCACGCTCGCCTTCGGACTGCACGCCGCCGCCGCGGAAGCCGCCGCGATCCGCGAGGTGGCCGAGCGTTTCACGGCGCTCAAGGAGACGTTCCTCGCGCGCGATCCCGCGGGGCTCACGCCGCTGCTCGAGACGCGCGTCATCGAGGCGAGCGAACTCGCCCTCCAGCGCCGCGCCACCGAGGCCGACCTTGCACTCCACGCCGCGCTGCTCGAACTCAACCAGCTCCGCGGCGCCGCGCCCGAGGCGGCGTTGCGCGTGGCCGCCGCCGCGCCCGCGCTGCGCGACGTCCCCGCGACCGAGGCGCTGCTCGCCGCCGCGCGCGAAAACAATTTCGATTTCCGCGCCAAGCGCGTCGAGCTGGAGCAGCAGGGATTCGCCGTCGAGCTCGCGAAAAACGAGCGCCATCCCGCGATCAGCGTCAGCCCGTTTTACTCGCGCGAAAAGGCCGACGGCCGCGAGACCGTCGTGGGCATCGGCGTGAGCGTGCCGCTGCCCGTGGGCGGACGCGCCCGCGGCGCCGTCGACACCGCCGAGGCGCGCCGCCGCCAGGCCGAGACCGCCGCCGTCGTCGCGCAACGCCAGCTCGAGCGCGAGGTGCTCACGGCCGCGCACGCGTTTGCGGCGAAGCTCGCCGAGCGCCGCCGCTGGACGCCCGACACCGCGCAAAAATTCCGCGACGCCGCCGACCTCGCCGACCGCCACTACCGCCTCGGCGCCGTGCCGATCGCGACCTACGTCGAGCTGCAAAAATCCTACCTCGACGCCATCGGCGCGCTGCTCGCCACCGAGCGCGAGGCGCTCGACGCCGCCTTGAAACTCCAGCAGCTCACCGGCCTGGAACTCCTCCCCGCCACCGGCGAGGCCGCGCGATGAACGCCCGTTTTCTTTTCACGCCCCTCGCCGTGGGCGCCGCGCTGCTCACCGCCGCCTGCGGCAAGAAAGACGCCCACGCCGGCCACGATCACGCCGCCGGCGCGGCCCACGATCCCGGCGACGCGGTTGTCGAGAAAGCGCGCGCGCCCGAGGTGGCGTTCAAGGCGGGCGTCGGCGTCACCGTCCCGCCGGAAATTCGCGCCGTGCTCGGGCTCGCCACCGCCGCCGCCGAAGAGCGCGTCGTGGCGCGCACGCTGCGCGTGAGCGCGCAGGTTTTCAAAGCCGGACCGCCCGCGCTGGCCAACGTCACGCTCCCCGCCGCCGCGGCCGCCGGGCTCGCCGCGCCACCGCTCGCCGGCGCGCGCCTCGTCTCGCGCACGCCGCAGGGCGGCGCGCCGGACAGCGCGGTCGATTTGGTTTTCGCGCTCGAGGATCCGACTCGGGCCGCCGCGAAGCCCGGCGATTTCCTCGACCTCACGCTCGCCCTCGTCGACGCCCCGCCCGCCACCGCGGTGCCGCGCTCCGCGCTCCTGCGCTGCGCGGCCGGCACGTTTGTCTATGTCGTAAACGGCGCCGCGTTTCTCCGCACCGCCGTCGTGGTCGGGGCGGAATCCTCGACGCACGTCGTCATCGCCGACGGTCTCTACGCGGGCGACGAGGTGGTCACGCATCCCGTCGAACAACTCTGGCTCATCGAACTGAGCCTCGCCGAAGGCGGCGGGCACCACCACAGCCACTGACCCCACTTCGCCCTCTCAACTCCTCGGCTCGCCATAGCTCCTTCGGAGCGACGGCGGCTCCGCTCCCCGCCATGCTCGACCGCCTCCTCGAATTTTCCCTCCGCCAGCGCGTGTTCGTGCTGCTCGCCACGGCGGCCCTCGTCGTCGCCGGAGTCTGGGCCGCGCTGCGCCTCCCGCTCGACGCCGTGCCGGACATCACCAATCCGCAGGTGCAGATCAACACCGCCATCTCCGCGCTCGCGCCGGAGGAGATCGAAAAACAGGTCACCGCGCCCATCGAGGCGGTGATGAGCGGCATCCCCGGCATGATCGAGTTTCGCTCGCTGTCGAAGTCCGGGCTCTCGCAGGTCACGATGATTTTCGAGGACGGCACCGACCTCTTTCGCGCGCGGCAGCTCGTCACCGAGCGGCTCCAGCAGGCGGCGGAGGATTTGCCGCCGGGGCTCACGCCCAAGCTCGCGCCCATCGCGACGGGGCTCGGCGAAATTTTCTACTACGTCGTCGATTACCGTGCCGATGCGCCGGCCAAACCCGCCGCGCGTCGCGATCAGTTGATGCAGCTGAAGCTCATCCACGATTACCAAATCAAACCGCAGCTCCGGCAAACGCGCGGCGTGGCCGAGGTCAACGTCAGCGGCGGCTACGACAAGGTGTTCGTCATCCAACCCGACCCGGCGCGGCTCCACAGCGTCGGGCTCTCGCTCCCGGAGTTCGCGGCCAAAATCGCCGAAAACACCCGCAACGCCGGCGGCGGCCTCGTCGAGCTCGGCGGCGAGCAGGTCACGCTCCGCGCCAACAGCCGCGTGACGACCACCGACGAAATCCTCCAACTGCCGCTCAAGTTCGGCGGCGGCGCGCGCCCCATCCTCGTCGGCGATCTCGCCACCATCGCCATCGGCGCGAGCTACCGCACGGGCGCGAGCACCGAGGGCGGCGAGGAGGTCCTGCTCGGCGCCGCCATCATGACGGCGGGCGAAAACTCGCGCCTGGTCTCGCGCGCCGTCGCGGCGCGGCTCCGGGAAATCCGGGAAAAACTTCCGCCCGGCGTGGTCGTGCGCACCGTCTATGATCGCAGCGACCTCGTCGACCGCACCATCGCGACCGTGGAGAAAAACCTGGCCGAGGGCGCGGCGCTCGTCGTCGTCGTGCTGTTCCTCCTGCTCGGCAACATCCGCGGCGCGCTCATCGTCGCGCTCGCGATCCCGCTCTCGCTGCTGGCCGCGATGATCGGCATGGTGGAGCTGAACATCCCCGGCAATCTGATGAGCCTCGGCGCGATCGATTTCGGGCTCATCATCGACGGCGCGGTCGTGATGGTGGAAAACATCCTGCGCCACCTCGGCGAAAAGCAGCGCCAGCTCGGCCGCCGCCTCACGCCCGCCGAGCGCGCGCACGAGGTGCTCGCGAGCGCGAAGGAGGTCGCGAGCCCGATGTTCTTCGGCGTGCTGATCATCACGATGGTCTACGTGCCGATCCTCGCGTTGCAGGGCATCGAGGGGAAAATGTTCAAGCCGATGGCCATCGTCGTGATGCTCGCGCTCGGCGGCGCGCTCGCGCTGGCGGCCACGCTCATGCCGGTGCTCTGCTCGTTTTTCCTGCGCGGCGACCTCGCGGAAAAGGACAACGCCCTCATGCGCCTCGCCAAGCGCGCCTACGCGCCGCTGCTCGGCTTCGGCCTGCGCCACCGCTGGCTGGTCGCGCTGCCGATGGTCGCGGCGTTCGCGGCCTCGCTCTGGGTTTTCTCACGGCTCGGCGCGGAGTTCATTCCGGAACTCGACGAGGGCGACGCCATCCTGCAGCTCGTCAAATCGCAGAGCACGGGCCTGCAGGCGGGCTTGGAAATTCAGCGACGCTCCGAGAAGGCGCTGCTGGCCGAATTCCCCGAGATTCGGATCATTTTTTCGCGCATGGGCGCCGCCGAGATCGCCACCGATCCGATGGACCCGAACGACGCCGACACCTACGTGATGCTGAAGCCGCGCGAGACGTGGCGCAAGGTGGCCGGCCGGCCCATCGCCAAGGAAAAACTCCTCGAGGCGATGCAGGAGACGCTGGCGCGCAAGGTCCCCGGCCAGGCCGCGCTCATCAGCCAGCCCATCGCGATGCGGTTCGATGAAATCATGGCCGGCGCGCGCGCCGAGCTGTCGTTGAAAATTTTCGGCGACGACTACGAGACGCTGGAACGCCTCGCCGCCGAGGCGCGCGCGCTGATCGAGAAGACCCCGGGCGCGGGGGACGTGGAGTTCGACAAAATCGGGCGCACGCCGCAGCTGGAAATCCGCCCCAACCGCGACGCGCTGCGCCGTTACAACCTGCACGCCGACGACGTGAACCGCGTGGTCGAGACCGCGCTCGCGGGCGCGCCCGTCGGCTTTTTGCAGGACGGCACCCGGCGTTTCCCGATCGTCGTGCGCGTGGCCGAGGAGCAACGCGGCGATATCGCCGCCATCCGCCGCCTGCCCATCGCCACCGACGGCGGCGGGATGCTCACCCTCGATCGCGTCGCCACCGTCACCGCCACCACGCAAATCGGCACGATCACGCGGGAAAACGCCCAGCGCCGCGTCGCCATCCTCATCAACGTGCGTGGACGCGACACCGCGGGCTTCGTCGACGAAGCGCAGGCGAAATTGCGCGCGCAGTTGAAACTGCCGGAGGGCTACTGGTTCGAGTTTGGCGGGCAGTTCAAGAACCTCGTCGAGGCGAAACAGCGCCTCGCCATCGTCGTGCCGCTGGCGCTCGCGCTCATCTTCGTGCTGATCTTCGTGGCGCTCGGCAGCGTGCGGCAGGTGCTGCTGGTTTACACGGGCATCCCGCTCGCGGTGACGGGCGGCATCTTCGCGCTGTGGTTGCGCGACATGCCCTTCACGATCAGCGCGGGCGTGGGCTTCATCGCGCTGAGCGGCGTCGCCGTGCTCAACGGCCTCATGCTGATTTCGTATTTCAACCTGCTCCGCGAAAAAGGCCGCGATGTCGCGACCGCCGTGCGCGAGGGCGCGCTCACGCGGTTGCGGCCCGTGTTGATGACGGCGCTCGTGGCCTCGCTCGGCTTCGTGCCGATGGCGCTCGCGAGCGGCGCCGGCGCCGAGGTGCAGCGCCCGCTCGCGACCGTCGTCATCGGCGGCATCGTCACCTCCACGTTTCTCACGCTCGTGCTCCTGCCCGCGCTCTACGCGCGGGTGGAGCGGGAGGAGGGCCCAAAGTAGGGCAGGGTCTCTGACCCGCCCTTTCACGCTTTGAGTGTTCGAGGGCGGGGCAGAGACCCTGCCCTACTTCAATCCCCGCTCTCGAAGGTTCTGCTTAGTGCTCATCCACCCATCAACCCAGCCGTCCCAACCATGAAAACCATCCGTCACCTCGCCCTCGTTTCACTCACGCTGCTCGCCTCGGCCGTAGCGTTCGCCGCCAAGCCGCTCGCCGGCCCCAAGGGCGGAAAAATCCTCACCACCGCCGCGCCGCACGCGGAATTCTTCGTCGAGAAGGACCGCAAGGTCTCGATCACGTTCTACGACGCGAAACTGAAACCGCTCGCCCCCGCCGGGCAGGTCGTGTCCGCCGTCGCCGAGGCGAAGAGCGGCAAGGCGACGCTCGCGTTTGAGCAAACGGCGGCCGGCTTCGTCTCGAAGACCGCGCTGCCCGCCGGCGACGGCTACACGATCGTGGTGCAGATCCGCGCCGCGGCTGGTGCGAAGCCGACCAACTACCGCGTGGCCTACGAGGACGAGATTTGCGCCGACTGCAAACGCGCGGAATACGCCTGCGCCTGCGACGACGCCGGCAAGGGCCACGAGCACAAGCACGACGAAAAGAAGAAGTAGGTTTTTTCGGCGGTCTCCAGTGGGTCGGATGAGGCCCGTCCAGAAGCCCTGAACGGGCGGGCGTTGATAGCCCAGGGCAACGAGCTGGGAAAGGTCCCCGAAAGAATCGAAATCCGAAGAGGGCGAAACCCGACGAGGGTGTCGCCCCTTCAGGACGAGGACCTTTTTCCAACCCGATGCCCAGGGCGGTAGGGCCGCCGCTTGTCGGCGTGCCGTCGCGCCGCACACCGAAGAACCACGACGGACAACGACGGACGTGAGCGAGTTCTATCGCGTGATAGGCCGCGACGGCACGCCGGCAAGCGGCGGCCCTACGAAAGACTGGTCCCCGAAAGAATCGAAGTCCGGAGAGGGCGAAACCCGACGAGGGTGTCGCCCCTTCAGGACGAGGACCTTTTTCCAACCCGATGCCCAGGGCGGTAGGGCCGCCGCTTGTCGG
>JBEANZ010000410.1:0-9923 GCA_041165185.1 Verrucomicrobiota bacterium
ACGTCTCGATGAACCAGTATTGGTCGGCCGCGGTGTCGCGGTTGAAGAGCGGATCGAAGACATTGTTGCGAACGGCGTTCGCGGCGAACGTCGTGGTCGTCGCGGGGCCGGTGGACTGGAAACCGACACTCGGGGTCTTCGCGTTGGCGTTCTGGAAAACCTGCACGAGGCCGCCGAAAATCTGGCCCTGCCCGAGGTAGGGACTGATGAGGCCCTGCTGCTGGTAGAGCGGAAAATTCGTGGCATTGGGGTTTTGCGCCGCGGCGTTCGGGTTGCGCGCGGGGTCGTCGAAGAAGGTCCAGTCGTAGGTCTTTTTCGTGGCGAGCCACTCGGAGGAAATGCTGTTGAACGGCAGGCCGGTGAACGGCCGGTTGGCCTTCGATCCGCCGGCCTCGAAGTTTGCGCGAATCGCCGTGGTCTTCCACGGCTCGAACGTGATCGCGCCGAAGACGCGGCGCTTTTTCTCAAACGCGGGGCGCTGGTTGCTGCGCTCGTCCTCGTCGAGCCCGGCGATGCGGAGCGCGAGCCGCTGCGGGACAAGCACGCGGTTGAAGTCCACGTTGGCGCGCGTGCTGTCGTTGTTGCCGTAGCGAAACTGCACGCGGTTGGAGTTGCGGCTGACGTTCGCGCGCAGCACGCCGCTCTCGATGACACCGGCGGCGCTGCCGACGCCGGCGAGGATGGCGTTGGGTCCGCGGTTAACGGTGATCGATTCCATGATGTAGGAGTCGGTGCCGATGTCGGTGGCGAAGAAACCCCGCGTGAGGTTCGGCGTGCCGATGCCGCGCGTGCGCACGACGGCTTGCGGCTCGTTGCGCGCGGTGTCGCTCTGCACGGACTCGTTGGCGATGTTGTTGCCCGCGAGGCCGGAGAAATTTCCGCCGGGTCCGCCGCCCTCCAGGCCGGTGGCGTAGATGAGCGCGTCGTTGACGCTCGTCGCGCCGATGTCGTCGAGAAACTCCTTCGTGTAGATCGAGATCGAGGCGCCGAGATCGGCGATCGGGGTGTTGAGGCGCGTGCCGGCGAGCGTCGAGCTGCCCGCGTAGCCGGTGTCCTTGTCGGTGTTGACGACGAAGGGATTCAGGACGGTGGCGGCGTCTGCCTTCGGATCGGCGGGAGCGGGAGTTGTTTTCTGCTGCGCGAGCAGAGAAGTCGCGAAAGCAAATGTGCCGAGCAGCGCGAGCAGGCGCGCAGTGTGGGGTTGGATCATGGAGAGATGGGCTTGCGCTTTTCGTAGGAGAGCGCGACGGCGGCGACGATGGCGAGGACCACGCCGGCGCCCTCGAGCGCGCCGATGCGTTCGCCGAGGAAAATCAGCGCGAGCGCCACGGTCACAACCGGCTGGCCCGCGGCCGCGAGGGGCGTGACGATCGAGGCTTTGCCGTCGTAGCGGTAGGCCGCGAAGGCGGCGATGACGCCGAAGCCGTTGAGCGCACCGGCGGCGAGGCCGGACCAGAGCATCGGCGCGGACATCTGCCAGTTGAGCGGCTTGGTCGCGACAATCCAGAGCGCGATCGGGATGAAGGCGGCGCACCACGCGAGGTAGGAAAGCTCGGCGGAGACGTAGTTGGTGGAGAGCTTTTGCGTGGCGCTGAAGACGCCCCAGAAAAACATCGCGGCGATGGTGTAGCCCATCCACGCGTTGAGCCCGAGGCGGCGGAGCACGGCGGCGGGATCGCCGAGGTTCTTGGCCTCGCCGCTGAGCAGCACGATGGCGACGACCGCGATTGCGATGCCGAGGAGCTGCACGGCGTTGAGCCGCTCCTTGAACCACAGCCACGCGATGAGGATCGTGACGAGCGGATAGACGTTGGAGAGCGGCGTCGCAATGGCGGTGTCGGCGCCTTTTTCCAGCGCGAGGTAGAACGCGATGTTACCCGCGGCGGCGAGCAGGCCGGAGACGAAGCCCCAGAAGAGGCCGCGCGGTTTGTCGGTGCCCACGCGGACCTGCTTCGAGCACGCCGCCATGACCGCGGAGGGGATGAGGGCGAACGTGAACAGAATCTGCGTCATCCAGCCGGAGAGTTCGCGGCTCGGGCCTTTCGCGAGCACGCCCCAGATGCCCCAGCACACGGCGGCGGTCAGGGCATAGACGAGCCACGCGGGCGGCGCGAAACGGCGGGGAGCGACGGGGGAGTTCATGCGGCGGGGCTTTACTCGGCGGTGGTGACCTTCGTGGCGCGCTCGAAGCGGCCGGCTTCGCGGCCGTCGCGCGCGGCGAGGGCGAGCGAGAGCATTTGCACGGGGAGGATTTCGACGAGCGGCCGCAGCGTGTCGGGCACGACGGGCAGGCGAAACACCTCGGCGGTGGCGTCGGCGGTGGCGAGCAGCGCCGCGCGTCCACCGCCACGTGTAATGTCGGCCACGAGCTGGCGGTGTAGCGGCTCGACGCGAGCGTCGCCGGCGAGCACAAGCACGAGCACATCGTCGCCGCTCATCTCAAACGGGCCGTGCCGAAACGCCGCGCAGCTCATGCCCTCGGCGGGCTGGCGCGTGGACTCCTTCAAGATGAGCCCACCGGTGCCGGCGGTAGCGAGCGAGACGCCGCGGCCGGTGACGAATACCGCGCGAATCCCGGCGACCACATCGGCCAGGGCGGCCACGTGGTCGTCGGTGTTGTCGAGGTAGGCGCGCATCGGCGCCTCGACGTGCGCGACTTCATCGAGGGCCGCGCAGGTGTCGGCACCGGTGAGCGCGGCGCCGAGCCAGTGCAGCGCGGCGAGCGTCGCGATGTAAGTCTTGCAGGAAACGGTCGCCTCGACGCCGGCGCCGAGCGGCAACACGGTGCCGGCCGCGCGACCGAGCGTGGAAGCGGGATTGTTGGTGACGCCGACGACGTGGCCGAAGGCCGCGGCATTTTTCAGCAACGCCACGATCTCGGCGCTTTCCCCGGATTGGGAAACCGCCACGAGTAGCGTATCCGCCGCGCGGAGCGGACCGTAGCCGAGGAGCAGTTCCGAGGCCTCGACCCAGGACGAAGCGAAGCCGGCGGCACTGAGCCGCAGATGCAGCGGGTAGAGCGCGTGGAGGGAGCTGCCCATGCCGGTCAGCACCACTCGGCGGTAGCGGCCGGAGCGCAGCCCGGCGGCCAGCTCGGTGAGCGGCGCATGGCGTGCCAGCGCGGCGCCGACCGCGTGCAACGCGGCGGGCTGGGCCAGCAAATCCGAGAGGTAGGGACCGGCGATCAGGACGGGTAACATGGAGGCGGTAGCGGTTGGGCAAGCGCTTGCCTAGATTGCCCGCGGCGTGACACAAGCGGTTTTTCCGCCGTGGTCCGCCTCGGGCGAGCCGTCGGCCGCTCCGCGCAGGGATTCCGTCTACGGCCGACTCACCGCCGACGCGCGCTGCGCGCCGGCCCGGTCGATTCACGAATGACCAGATCGGTCGCCACCACCGACTCGACGCCGGCTCGGCGCGGCGATCCCAGCATCGAGTGCAGGCGCTCGAAGGCGAGCGCGCCGAGCTGTTCGCGCGGGATGCGCACGGTGGTGAGCGATGGCTGCGCGAGCGCCGCGAACGGAATGTCGTCGGCCCCGACGACGGAGACGTCCTCGGGCACCCGCAGTCCGCACTTGGAGAAGGCGCGCACCGCGCCGAGCGCCGTGAGATCGTTGCTGCACAGCACGGCGGTGGGCGGAGTCGCGAGCGTGAGCAGCCGCGCGGCGGCGGCGCCGCCGCTGGCGGCGTCGTTGTCGCCCTCGACGAGGTGCAGCTTGAGGCCGAGTTTTTTCAACTGCCCCTCCACCGCCTCGCGATAGGCCGCGTGTGAGGCGCGATTCTGCGGGCCGGCGACGAGGGCGAAGCGGCGATGCCCGAGCGTGTGCAAATAACGCACCGCCTCCCCTGCCCCGCCCGCATAGTCGAGCCGCAGGTTGCTCTTGCGGGGCCCGGGCCCGTCGGAATCGAGAAAAACCGACGCGACGCCGCGCTCGGCGAGCCGCCGCGCCATCGTCGGATCAACGCGCGAGGTCATCACCGCGACGCCGGGCGACTTGTTCTCGATCAGCTTGCGGAAAATCTGCTCGGTGCGCGCGGCGTCGTAATTCGTCGTGGCCAGCAGCACCTCGTAACCGTGACCGACCGCCGCGGTCTCGAACGATTTGATCAGCCCCGGGTAGAACGGGTTCTCGATGTTCGAGATCACGAGCCCGAGAAAATCGCTGCGGCCGCGCGCCAGGCGGCTCGCGTGGGAGTCGCGGTGAAAATTCAGCTCGCGCAATACGCGCTCGACGACCGCGCGCGTCTCGGGCCCGACGAACTTGGTGCCGCTCATGACGCGGGAGACGGTCGATTCCGCGACGCCGGCGCGGTTCGCCACGTCCTTCATCGTCGGCTGCAAAATTTTCTTCATGCGGGCGCCCAACAAGTCCGCCGCCCAATCGCGGCGCAATCCCGAAGGCACCGCCGCAACGGCGCAACGCCCACCGCCACCGCGCGCACGGCAGACAGGCGTCGCTCGCTCACGCCAGCAGCCCCTTCACAACCTTGCCATGCACATCCGTCAACCGGTAGTCGCGGCCTTGGTAGCGGTAGGTGAGGCGCTCGTGGTCGAGGCCGAGGAGGTGGAGGACGGTCGCGTTGAGGTCGTGCACGTGGACGGGATTTTCGGCGATGGAATGGCCGAGGTCGTCGGTCGCGCCGTAGGTGACGCCGCGTTTCACGCCGCCGCCGGCGAGCCACATCGTGTAGGCTTCCTTGTGGTGATCGCGGCCGGGGTTGGAAGTAGTGCCGGTCCCGGTGTCGGTCTGCGCCATCGGCGTGCGGCCGAATTCGCCACCCCAGATCACGAGCGTGTCGTCGAGCATGCCGCGCTGTTTCAGATCGCGCACGAGGGCGGCCATGCCGCGGTCGACGTCTTTGCATTTGGCGGGCAGGCGCGTGGCGAGGTTGTTGTGATGATCCCAGTCGGCGTCGTAGAGCTGCACGAGGCGCACGCCGCGTTCGACGAGGCGGCGGGCGAGCAGGCAGTTGTTGGCGAACGAGGCCTTGCCGGGCTCGGCGCCGTAGAGCGCGAGCGTGTCGGGCGACTCTTTGGAAATATCCATCAGCTCGGGCACGCTCGTCTGCATGCGAAACGCCAATTCGTATTGCTCGATGCGCGTGGCGATCTCGGGATCGCCGACGTCGGCGAGCTGGGCCTGGTTGAGCGCGCGCACGGCGTCGAGCACCTGGCGGCGGTCGGCGGCGGAGTGATTTTTCGGGTTCTCGAGAAACAGGACCGGCTCGCCGCTGCCGCGAAACTGCACGCCTTGGTGGACGCTTGGCAAAAACCCCGCCGACCAGAGCTGTGTGCCCGCGCCGGCGAGCGGGCCAGACTGGAGCACGACGTAGGCGGGTAGGTCGCTGTTCTCTGAGCCGAGGCCGTAGGTGATCCACGAGCCGCCGCTGGGACGGCCGGGCCGACCGAAGCCGGTGTGCAGCATGAGCTGCGCGGGCGCGTGGTTGAACTCGTCAGTGTGCAGCGAGCGCACGATGGCGAGTTCGTCGGCGACGCCCGCGAGATTGGGGAGGAGCGAGGAAATCTGCGCGCCGCTCTGCCCGTGCCGGGCGAACTCGAAACGCGAGGCGGCGATGTTGGGGTGGCCGCGGATGAAGGCGAAGCGCTTGCCCTTGATGAACTCTTCGGGGCACGGCTTGCCATCGAGCGCCGCGAGCGCGGGCTTGTAGTCGAAGAGGTCGAGCTGCGAGGGCGCGCCGACCATGTGGAGGTAGATGACGCGCTTCGCGCGCGGGGCGAAGTGCGGCGCGCGGGCCGTCGACGCGGAGGAGGCGAAGAGGCTTTCGGCGAGGAGGGAGTTGAGCGCAAGCGCGCCGACGCCGACGCCGGAGTTTTTCAAAAACGTGCGGCGCGTGATGGCGCGGAGGTGGGATTCAAGGGGATTCATGACGGCGGCGGCCGGAGAAACGAGGCGGGACGCCTCGTCCACGACTGATTCAGTTTTTCGTGATCGTCTCGTCGAGGTTCAGGAGTGCGCTGGCGACGGATTGCCACGCGATTTTTTCGTCGCGGTGGGCGGCGTGTTGTTGCGCGAAGAGTTTCTCGAGCGCGGCGCGCTCGATCGCGGCCGGCTCGCGGGCGAGGCAAAGTTGAAACGCGTGGACGATGCGCGCGGAGACGCCTGCATCGGGGCGTTCGCGTTGCACGCGGGCCGCGAGCGCGGCGGCCGCCTCGACGTAAACGGGATCGTTGAGGAGCGTGAGGGCTTGGAGCGGGGTGTTGGAGCGCGAGCGTCTCACCGTGCAGGCGGTGCGCGCGGTGGCGTCGAAACTGACGAAGCTCGGGTAGGGCGACGCGCGTTTCCACACGGTGTAGAGACCACGGCGGTTGGCGTCCTCGCCGGTGCTCACGTCGTAGGTGATGCGGTCGCCGCCGACCTTGCTGTCCCACAGGCCGGGCGGCTGGTAGGGGCGCACAGGCGGGCCGCCGAGTTTGGGCGAGAGGAGGCCGGCGATGGCGAGGGCGTTGTCGCGGATGGCCTCGGCCTCAAGACGGAAACGCGGGCCGCGTGCGAGCAGCCGGTTCTGATCGTCGCGCGCGAGGAGTTCGGGCGTGACGCGCGAGGATTGCCGATACGTCGCCGAGAGCGCGATGAGGCGGTGGATGTGCTTCATGCTCCAGCCGCCCTCCATGAACTCGACCGCGAGCCAGTCCAACAACTCGGGGTGCGTGGGCGCGTCGCCCTTGATGCCGAAATCCTCCGGCGTGCGCACGAGCCCGACGCCGAAAAACTCCTGCCACCAACGGTTGACGGTCACGCGCGCGACGAGCGGATTCTCGCGCGAGACGAGCCAGCGCGCGAGTTCGAGGCGGTTGCCCTGCTGGAGACGCGGCGCCCCCACCGCGTTTTTCGCCGGCTCCGCGGCGAGGGCGTCGCGGCTCCCACTCTTCGGCAACGCGTGCAACACTTCCGGCGTGCCGGGCGTGACGCCCTCGCCGGGATCGAGAAAATTGCCGCGCTTGAGCACGCTGGTCATGCGCGGCTCGGCGACCTCGCGCATCACGAGCGTGCGGGGGCCGGAGGCTTTTTCGAGGTCCTGCGCGGTCTTCACGCGCGACTGGCGCAACACGATCAGCGCCGCGTCCTGCGCGACGACATGCGCGATCAACGCCGCGGTTTGCGCGGCAGTTCGCTCGGCGGGTGCGAGCCGGAGGACGGCGGCCACATTGGCCGGCACAGCGACCGCGCCCACACGGCCGGTCAGCGCCGAGAGGCGGAAGCGGCCGATGGTGCGGCCCGCACCGAAATTCTGCGCGAGCGTGAAGACAAGCGTCATCCCCTCCGCCGATCCGATCGGTGCGGTGAGTTCGAATGCTGCCCAGTGATCGCGGCCGAACTGCGGGCTGATCGCCCAGCCTTTCGTGAGTCTCGGATCGATGAGATTCGCGGCGATGAAGCCGGCCTGCGCGAACGATTGCGTGGCGCGCACGAAGGCCAATGGCTCGGGCGCGCCACCGGTCGTGGCGGCGGTCACGCGGAGGGAGTTGAGCACAAAGTTGGGCCGACCGGTTTCACCGCGACCGGGGCCGTTGGCCGGGAGCGACGGATCGGCGAGGGCTTCTAGCTTGAAGCCGGTGATGCCGGTGAGCGCGGTTTTGACGGTCACGGTGTAGGTGTCCTTGTCCGGCACGTCATCGGTGAGGAGCACTGATTGGTCGTCGAGCACGCGATGAGTGGAGTCGGCGCTCGACTCAAAAGAAACGACATCGAGCGCGTGACTCTGCGGTGCATCGACGAGCGCGGCGCGGGCGGAGGACTCCCACGCGGGCAGATCGGCGCGGATTCGCTCGTTGGCGGCGGCGATGTCGGCGTCGATTTTTTTCAACCGCGCCACGACAGCGGTGTGCTTGGTGTCTCTCGCGGAATCGGGCAGGGTGACAAACGGTCCGGTGAACGCCAGCGCCGCCGTGGCGCGCGCGCTAGTGAAAGCGGTCTCGCGCTCAGTCTGGTTGAAGTAGGCGAAGAGCCGGTAGTAATCCCGCTGCGTGAACGGATCGTATTTGTGGTTGTGGCATTGCGCGCACTCGAGCGTGGAACCGAGCCACACGGTTGCGGTGGTGTTGACGCGATCGATCACCTGATTGACGCGGCCCTCTTCCTGATCGGTGCCAGCCTCGACGTTGGTGGGCGCGGCGCGGTGGAAGCCGGTCGCGATGAGAGAGTCGGGATTTGTTTTCGCATTCGCCTCGGGCAACAGGTCGCCCGCGATCTGCATGATCGTGAATTGGTCGAAAGGGAGGTCGGCGTTGAGCGCACGCACGACCCAGTCGCGATACGGCCAAGACTCGCGAAGGTCGTCGCGCTGAAACCCGTGCGAGTCGGCATAGCGCGCAAGATCGAGCCACGGGCGCGCCCAACGCTCACCGTAGTGCGGCGAGGCGAGCAGGCGATCGACGACGCGCTCGTGCGCGTCTGGCGCAGTGTCGGCGAGAAACGCGGCGAGGTCCTCGGGCGAAGGCGGCAGTCCGACGAGATCGAGCGAGACGCGGCGGAGCCAGCGGGGGCGATCGGCGGCGGGGGAGGGCGAGAGGTTTTCCTGCGCGAGCTTTGAAAAAACGAAGGCGTCGATGGGATTTTCGATTTTGGATTCCCGATTTTCGATTGCCGGAACGGGCGGCCGCGCGGGCTTCAAGTAGGCCCAGTGCTTCACGTTTTCCGGCCACACGGCGCCCTCGTCGATCCAGCGCGTGAGGAGCGCGATCTCGGCGGGTTTGAGGCGGTCGCTCTTTTGCGGCATCACGTCGTCGTCGGACGCGGCCGTGATGCGGGCAATGAGTTCGCTCTTCGCGCTCTGGCCAGCGACGATCGCGGGTGCGCCGGACTCGCCGCCGCGGTGCGCGGCTTTCAACGAGGTGAGTTGCAGGCCACCCTTGGGCTTCTCGGGGCCGTGACAGTCGTAGCAGCGCGTGGCGAGGATAGGGCGAATGTCGCGGGCGAAATCAACCGGTCGCGCCGCCGCACACGCGAGCGACGCAAGAAGACCGAGGCCAACAAACCGAAGCGGGACCAATCTCATCGGGAGGGGAAAAAAATGGGAAGCGACGCCGAGTCGTGACGCGACGAATGGCCGGACGCAATCCCGGGAGCCGCCAAAGTTTTCGGCCGCGTCCGGAAGTCCGAGCCTACGTCAGGATCCCCCGCACCACGTGCGCTTCCTCGACGCCGGTGAGGCGGGTGTTGAGGCCGCGGAATTTGTGCGTGAACTTTGCGTGGTCGATGCCGAGGCAGTGCAAGATCGTCGCGTGCAGGTCGCGGAGGTGGACCGGGTTTTCCGTGATGTTATAGCAGAAATCGTCGGTCGCGCCGTAGGTCATGCCGCCCTTGATGCCGCCGCCGGCGAGCCAGACGGTGAACGCACGGCCGTGGTGATCGCGGCCCGCGGCGGGATCGCCGATCTTGCCTTGGCTGAAAACGGTGCGGCCGAATTCGGTCGCGAAGACGACGAGCGTGTCGTCGAGCAGACCGCGTTGCTTGAGGTCCTTGATGAGTGCGGCGGTGGGCTGGTCGATGTCGTGGCACTGGTTGGGGAGCTGGCGCGAGAGCGCGATGTGCTGGTCCCAGCCGCGGTGGAAGAGCTGCACGAAGCGCACGTCGCGCTGGAGGAGGCGGCGTGCGAGCAAGCAGTTGGCGGCGTAGGTGCCTGGTTTGCGCACCTCGGGGCCGTAGGCATCGAGCGTAGCGGCGCTCTCCTTCGAGATGTCGGTGAGCTCGGGCACACTGGTCTGCATCCGAAACGCCATCTCATAGGCGTCGATGCGCGCGACGGTCTCGGGATCGCCGAGTTCGGCGGCGCGGGCGTGGTGGAGCTGCGCGAGATCATCGAGGAGCGCGCGGCGCTGCGCGGCGTCCACGCCGGGCGGGTTGTTGAGGTAGAGGACGGGATTCGCGCCGGGGCGCAGGCCCACGCCTTGATGCGACGCGGGC
>JBEANZ010000411.1:0-5338 GCA_041165185.1 Verrucomicrobiota bacterium
CAGATCGCGAGGGCCGCCTGCGTGGAGAGGTCCTGTTCGCCGGGTTTGCGGGGCGCCTCCGGTTCGGCGGGCGAGGCCGTGCCGTCGTTGGGCAGGTCGGCCGCGACGGGTTTTGCGCGCAACAGATCGCGCACCTCAACCACCGCCGCGACCACGCGTTCGCGATAGGTCGGGAGACCGCGATCGCGCGCGAGATCGACGACGCCGACGGGCTCGCCGCGCGCCGAGAGCACGACGAGGGCGGGATAGGTCGTCACGCCGCAGCGCGCGCGGAGCTGCTCGTTTTGCCGCTTCAGATCGGGCGATTGCGCGACGCGCGTCGGAAAATCCACGCGCAGGAAAACGAAATCCGCGATGCACGCCGTCACGAAATCCGGGTGCTGCGCGACCTCGTCGAGAAACGCCTTGCTCGGCGGGGACCAGTCCGAGCCGGTGAACGCCGCGAGGATGCGCACGCGCCGCCGCGCCGCTTCGGACAGGGCGATGTCGAGGTCGGTGCCCCATTCGTCGGCCGGGGGCGTAGGGCCTTTTTTCTTCGCCGTCGAATTGGTGGGGCCCGGCGGTTTCGGGCGCGGGGCGGGCCAGGGGATGTTGGGGGAGAAATCGACGCGCTCCACGCGGCCGTTGGCGAGCGTGATGCTGCCTTGCGGGTAGCGCAGGATTTCCTTCGCGCCGCTTTGCGACTGGCCCATCGGCCACCCGTAGGCCGCGATCACGTCGTCGCGGGAGGCGCCGGGGCCCACGACGGATTTTTGATCGGCGGCGCGCGCGAGGGGGAGCGCGCTCACCGCCAACGCGAAGCCGAAAAGCGCACGCCAAAAAATACGCGGGACGAAAATCACGCGCCCACCTATTGGCCAACTCCCCGCCCAAATCAACGCCAAGCTTTGCAACGAAGCCTTGTGACGGTGCGCAGGGGCGCGCGTCGGTGGGTTGCGGCGGCCGGGATCGTGATTTCGCCTGCGCGCGCTCCGGGAAATCGGAACCGGCGGAAGCCGGAACGACGAACAAAGGCGTCGCTGGCGGGACGCTGCGAGAAACGGCGCCTCGCGGCCGACGCGCGAATTCCGCGCTTGGGTTTCGCAAGGATCCTCCGTGGAGTCCGCGCGCGTTTTCCGCCGCTGCTTACGTTTCCCGCCGTCCCTATGCCCACCCCCGCCGCCACTGCCGCCGTCGCCAGCACCGCTTCGCGGCTCGCGTTTACGTGCGGTGATCCGGCGGGTGTCGGCCCGGAGATCATCGCGGGGTGGCTCGCGACGCAGGCGGACACCGCGGACGGCATCGCGGTGGTCGGGCCGGCGCGGTGGCTCGCGACGCTGACGACGCGCGCGGAAAAAATCGCCGTCGGCCCGGCCGACTTTGCGGCGACGCCGGGGCAACCCTCCGCCGAGGGCGCGCGCGTGGCGTGGGCCGCGATGGAGCGCGCGGCGGCGGGCGCGGTGGGCGGCGAGTTTGCGGGCGTCGTCACCGGGCCGGTGAGCAAGGCGGAGCTCGCGCGGGTGGGGTATGCGTTTCCCGGGCAGACGGAATTTTTTGCGGCGCGCTGGGGCGGCGAACCGGTGATGGCGTTTTGCGGCGGGCGGCTGCGCGTGGTGCTCGCGACGTGGCACGTGCCGCTGCGCGCCGTGCCGGCGCTGCTCACGCTGCCCGTGCTGCGGCGCGCGGTCGCCGCCGCCGACCAGCTCGCGCGCGCGGAGGGCGTCGCCGCGCCGCGCCTCGGCGTGTGCGGGCTCAACCCCCACGCCGGCGAGGAGGGCCTCCTCGGCCGCGAGGAAATCGAGACGATCGATCCGCTGCTCGCGCGGCTGCGGGCGGAGTTTCCCGGGCTCTCGCGGTGCGAGCCGGGCGACACGCTCTTCGCGCGCGCGCTGCGCGGGGAGTTCGACGTGGTGATCGCGCTTTACCATGATCAGGGGCTGGCGCCGCTGAAGGTGATCGATTTTGACGAGGCGGTGAACGTCACGCTCGGCCTGCCGCACGTGCGCACGAGCCCGGACCACGGCACGGCGTTTGGCATCGCGGGGCGCGGTGTCGCGCGCGGGACGAGTTTCGCCAACGCCGTCACGGTCGCGCGCCGGCTGCTCGCGGCGCGGTCGGCCGCTTGACCTGACGGAGCGCGGCGGCACCTTCGCGCCCGATGCAAAACGTCGTCATCGCGAAACCCTATCGCTTCGTCGCGCCGCATCGGGGGCAGCTCTGGTGGCAGTTGTTTCGCCCGCTGCTGCCGCTCTACCTGCGGAAAGCCCACGGCGTCACGCGCGTCGAGTGCCGGCACGCGGAGCGGTTGCGCGCCTCGCTCGACGCCGGCCACGGCATCATGCTCGCGCCAAACCACTGCCGCCCGCCCGATCCCATGGTGCTTGGGGCGTTGGCGCACGAGCTGGGGCGGCCGTTCTACTTCATCGCGAGCTCGCACCTGTTTCGGCAGGGCGGCGTGCAGGCGTTCCTGTTGCCGCGACTGGGGGTGTTTCCGATTTTCCGCGAGGGCACGGATCGTGAGGCGTTGAAGTGCGCGATGCAGCTCACGGCGGAGGCGGACCGGCCGTTCGTGATTTTTCCGGAGGGCGTGATCTCGCGGCACAACGACAAGCTCAACAACCTCATGGAAGGCACCGCGCTGATGGCGCGCGGCGCGGCCAAGGAGCGCGCGAAGCTCAACCCGCCCGGCAAGGTCGTCGTGCATCCGGTGGCGATCCGGTATTTTTTCGAGGGCGACGTGCGCGCGACGATCGAGCCGGTGCTGCGCGACATCGAGCGGCGGCTCTCGTGGCAGCCGCAGGATGCCGTGCCGCTCGCCGAGCGCATCGGGAAAATCGGCGGCGCGCTGCTCACGTTGAAGGAAATCGAGTATTTCGGCGGGCCGCAGGCGGGGACGCTGGCGGAGCGGTTGCCCAAGTTGATCGATCGGTTGCTCGTGCCGCTCGAGGCGGAGTGGCTGAAGGGCCGGCGCGAAAAAGAGGTCGTCCAACGCGTAAAACTCCTGCGCATCGCGATGGTGCCGGAGATGGCGGCGGGCGGTTTGCCCGAGGCGGAGATGCAGCGGCGCTGGCGGCAGCTCGCGGACATTTACCTCTCACAGCAGCTCGCGTTTTACCCGGTCGGCTACTGGGGCGAAAACCCGACCCCCGAGCGGCTGCTAGAAACGGTCGAGCGCTTCGAGGAGGATCTCACGGACGTCGCGCGCATCCACTCGCCGATCCGCGCGGTCGTCGACGTGGGCGAGGCGATCGAGGTGTCGCCGGAGCGCGCGCGCGGCGGCGACGGCGATCCGTTGATGAACGCGATCCGCGACCAACTGGAGACGATGCTCGCGGCGTCGCTCGCCGAGCGGAGGGGCGCGTGAACTCGTGGGCGCAAATCGGCTGGCGCGTGGGCTTCGTCGCCGTGGCCCTCGTGCTGTGGTTTTGGACGCAGCGCCTCATCGCCGCGAAGGCGCCCGTCGGCACGGGCGTCGGCGACCGCATCCACGATTGGACGGCGCCGTGGCACGCGTGGCTGCTGGCGCACCGGCGGGCGGCGGACGGGCTGCTGATCGCGACCTCGGCGCTGATCGATATTTTCGGGCTGTTCATTTTCGCGAGCGCGATCTTCGGGCCGACGCTGCGGCCGTTTCTGGCGATCCTGATCTTGTTCGCGCTGCGGCAGAG
The DNA here is from genome assembly GCA_041165185.1 of Verrucomicrobiota bacterium. Taxonomy (GTDB): domain Bacteria; phylum Verrucomicrobiota; class Verrucomicrobiia; order Opitutales; family Opitutaceae; genus JBEANZ01. The sequence goes on from JBEANZ010000411.1 coordinate 3,648, forward strand.
CTGCCAGGCGGTGTGCACGTTGCCGACGCCGCCCGGCTGCATCTGGCGGAACCCGGGTTTCCCCTCGCTGCTCGTGACCTACGAGACGGGGAACGATTTTTTCTTCTCGGGCCACACGGCGATCTCCGTGCTCGGCGCGCTGGAGCTGATGCACTCCGCCCCGCCGTGGCTCGCCGCGATCGGCGTGGGCGTGGCGGGACTGGAGGCGGCGACGGTGCTGGTGTTGCGCGCGCACTACACGATGGATGTTTTCGTGGCGCCGTTCGCGGCGTGGGCGGCGCAGGTGACGGCGGGGAAACTCGCGCCGACGGTCGACGCGTGGCTGCGGTAATCGGCGGCGGCGCGCGCTACGGCGCGCGGGCGGCGGCGCGCGTCCAATCGTCGAGGTGGTGTTCGAGCACGGCGAGCGGGAGCGCGGCTTCGCCGAGGATTTCGTCGTGGAAGGTGCGGAGATTGAATTTCGCGCCGAGTGTTTTCTCCGCGCGGGCGCGCAGTTCGCGGATTTTCAACTGGCCGATTTTGTAGCCGAGCGCCTGGCCGGGCCACGCCATGTAGCGCTCGATTTCGGCGACTTGCGCCTCGGGGCCGCCGCCCTCGTGTTCGGCGCCAAAGGCGAGGGCCTGCTCGCGCGTCCAGTTTTTCGCGTGCAGGCCGGTGTCGACGACGAGCCGGATGGCGCGGTGCATCTCGCCGAGGAGCATGCCGAGGCGTTGGTAGGGGTCGGTGTAGAGGCCGAGTTCCTCGCCGAGGCTTTCGGTGTAGAGCGCCCAGCCCTCGACGAAGGCGTTGTTGGCGTCGTAGCGGCGGAAGCGGGGGAGGCCCGTGTTTTCAAGGGCGAGCGAGAGTTGAAAGTGATGGCCGGGGATCGCCTCGTGGAGAAACAGGTCCTCCATCCGCGGCGTGCGGTATTTCGTCGGATCGACGACGGGCACGTAGAAGACGCCGGGGCGTGCGCCGTCGGCGGTGCCGGCGATGTATTCGGCGGAGGCGGTGGCGGCGCGAAACGGTTCGGTCGCGCGGATGGCGAAGAGCGTGCGCGGGAGGCGACCGAACATTTTCGGCACGCCGGCCAGGATGCGTTCGCCGATGGCGCGGTAGCCGGCGATGACCTCGTCCTGCGACCGGAAGGGGGTGAATTGGGCGTCGGTGGCGACGAATTTGAGGAACGCGGGCAGCGTGCCGGCGAAGCCGGTTTGCGCGCGGATTTTTTCCATCTCGCCGCGGATCCGCGCGACCTCGCGCAGGCCGAGCGCGTGGATCTCCTCAGGTGAAAGATCCGTGGTGGTCTGCCAGCGGACGGCCCACGCGTAGGCTTCCTTGCCGCCGGGGAGCGCGCCGATGCCGGCGGTGTCGCGGCAATGCGGTAGGTAGTCGTCGCGGATAAAGGCGTGGAGCCGCGCGTAGGCCGGGAGGACGATCGCGCGGAGGGTGGCGCGATAATCGGCGGCGAGCTGGTCGCGCGCGGCGGCGGAAAGATCGGCGGGGAGATTTTTCAGCGGGGCGAAGAAGATGTTGTTCGCGGGGTCGTCAACGGTGTGCGCGGCGAGCTGGGGGAGGACGCGTTCCATGAGCACGCGCGGGGGCACGACGCCGCGTGCGCGGCCGGCGCGCATCCGGGCGATGGCGCTGTCGGCCCAGCCGGCGAAGCCGCGGGCGCGTTCCAGGAAATTGCGGAAGTCCGCCTCGGTCTT
>JBEANZ010000412.1:0-4475 GCA_041165185.1 Verrucomicrobiota bacterium
TGCGCGAGTGACGGCCCGACCGCGCGCACCAACACCCGCCGCGGCTGCGTGCCGCTCACCACGAAGCCGGCGATGAGGGCGTTCGCCCCCGCGCCGACTTCGCCGCGCGTGGCGACGTTGAGCAGGCGCGGGTTTGCCGGCGCGCCGGGCGTCGCATCCGCGTCGTAGGCCTCGACGAGCGCGAGGCCCGTGCCGCCGTTCGCGCCGCTCACGAGCGCCGTGTAGCCGCGCGCGGGCAGCGTCTGCGCGAGCGCCGCATCGAGGCCGCCGGACGAAAAAGGAAACGCCCCGACGCGCGCGAACAACGCGGCCGTGGCGTTGCCCTGTTGCCAGTTGTCGTTCGCGAACGGGCCGGGCGCCGCCGCGTCGCCGCTGACGAGCGAGAGGCGCGGATCGGCGAGCGTGCCGGGCACGCCGAGCGCGCCGAGTGTCGGCCCGGCCGCGCGCACGAGGATGTTTTTCGTCCCGTCGATCACGAAGCCGACGATCAGCTCGCTCGCGCCGGTCCTTACCTGCCCGCGCGTCGAGAGGTTGATGAGGCGGGCGTCGGTGCCGAGGGCGGTCGCCTGCGTCGAGGCGACGACAGGGAGGCCCGCACTGAACTTGACCGCGCGCGCGGCTCCGAGCGCGGTGCCCGCTGCGAGGGTCGTGCGCACGCCGCGCCACCCGAGTCCGACGGACGGCGCGATTGTCGGAAGTTGGTTCGCGGGTAAGCTTGCCGGGACCGCCGCTGACTGGCCGAACGGCAACGGTCCCGCGAGATTCGCCGCGTTGGCGAGTGCGACGCCGTCGGCAATCGCGCCGGTGCGCTGCACGGTCGCGCGCTCCGTCCAATACACGTCGACCTCGGTCGACGACACGCGGCGCGTGAGGAGGTTCTCGCCGGGGTCTTTCCGCAACGGGTCCGTGCCGTCAAGAAACTCGAGGTAGTCGCTCGTGCCGTCGCCATCGGCGTCGTCTTGGAACACGTTGCCCTGAGGCCGGACGCCGCGCGCCGCCGCCCAAGCGCCGAAGTCCGGCGCCGCCGTGGGCGCGAGCGCCGCCACAAACGGATCGCCGTCGCCGCTGCGGGTGTCGCACCAGATCGCGAATGCGGGTTGGCCGTCGGCTATTGGCGGCGTGATGGCGAGGTAGTCGCCGAGCATGTAGCCGCTGCCCGTCTTTGGCGCGAAGCGCACGTCGCTCGACTGCTCGCTGAGGCGCACGTTGGGCTGCCACGTCGCGCCGCCGTCGAACGACAGCGCCGCGTAGTGGTCGATGAAGTTGAGGCCGTCGGGCGCGTGGCGCTTGTCCATGAAAACCACGGTCACCGTTTTTCCGTCGGGGGTGACGGTGAGCGCGGCGTTGGCGACGCTGACGCCGGCGGGGTTGTTGCTCGCGATGACGGGCGCGCTCCACGTCGCACCGGAGTCGGACGACTTCACGACGAAGACGCGCGGCGTGTTGCCGACGAGCCCGACGTAGCAGGCGAAAATCTCGCCGGTCGCGCGCGCGACCGCCGCGCCCGGCAGAAACGAGCCGGTGCGCAGCACGGGATCGGTCCACTCGTTGATGGTCGCGACGGCGGTCGTCGCGACGGCGGGAAACGTGCGTCCGCCGTCGAGTGAGCGTTTGCACTGAAGGCTGAAACGCGTGCTGGTTGCGAAGGTCACGTAAACGACGGCGAGCGAGCCGTCGGGGAGGAAGAGCGGCTGCGAGCCTTGGTTGGAGGCGCCCGTCGGCGTGATCGTGATCGGGGGGCTCCACGTCGCGCCGCGGTCGTCGCTCACGGCGGCGAGGAGGTTGTTGCCGGTGGCGTTGCCGCGGGCGTCGCTCGTGAAGTTGGTCCACGTGACGACGAGGCGGCCGGCGGTCGACGCGCCGGCGTAGTCGTTGACGGCGATCCAGTTTTTGTCGGGCGAGGCTTGGGCCGTGGTCTGGTGAAACACGACGACGGGCGCGGCCCACGTCGCGCCGTCGTCCGTCGAGCGGCTGAGGAGGATGTCGGCGACGCCGAACGCGTTGTCGAGCGAGCCGAGGGTATTGAGGTAGAGATCGCCGTGCGGCCCAAACGCCGCGACGGGATCGGTGGCGCGAACGTAAACGCCGCCGCTCGCGACGGTGAGGCGCGGGATGAGCGCGCGCTCCCACGTGCGCCCGCGGTCGTGCGAGAGCGCGTAGCCGCAGTCGGTCGCGCCGCCGCCGCTCGCGAACCGGCCCTCCTGAAACGTGGCGAGCAACGTGTCGGGGTTGACGAGGCTGCGTGCGAGGTGCGGCTCGGCCTGCGAGGTTTGGCCGGGCGTGAGCGCGGCGGGATCGACGCCGAGGCGGACGTTGGGGCCGACGCGCGCGTCGAGCACGGCGGGCGGTTTCCCCTTCGACAAATCGGCGACGCCTTCGCGCGCGCGGAGCTGCGTCGGATGCCCGCCGAACGCGCCCACCGAGTCGAGCGCGAGAAACAAGCCGCCCGACAACCGCCGCGGATCGACGCCGCGCAACGCGAGCGGCGGCGCGGCCGGCTCGTCAGCGCGCAGGACGTGAGCGATCACGGACAACGCGAGCGCAAGGCGGGCGCAGGAAACGGCGGGGCGGCGGGAGGAGCGCATGGCGGACAAATGGGCGCGGGGTGCGCGGCGCTCAAGCGCGCGAAGGGCGGACGGAGCGGCTCGCGTTGGAAAGCACCGGCTACTTGCCCGGCGCGCGCACGAGCAGTTGCGAGCTGAGGCCGGGGAGGCGTTCGGAGAATTCGTCGGTCGCGGCGGCCTGCCGGAGCGCGCGTTGGACCATGCCCATTTTCGCGTCGAGGTTGTCAATCATCGAGACGAAGACGGCCTCGGGCGTGGCGGCGTAAACGGCCGCGCCCCACTCGGGTTCGCCCTGATGCGAGAGGATGATGTGCTCGAGCCGCTCGAGCCGATCGGGATCGAGTTTGGCTTTGATCGCGGCCTTGCGGGCGAGCTGGTAGCCGAGGACGACGTGGCCCTGGAGGATGCCGCGGCGGCTGCGCTTGGTGGCGAGCGTGCCCTCGTATTCGATCACCTTGCCGGTGTCGTGGAGGAGGATGCCGGCGAGGGCGAGGTCGGCGTCGACCTCGCGGTAGAGCGGGAGCAGCGCGCGGCAGGCGCGGGCCATGTGCGTGGTGTGCTCGAGCAGGCCATGGCGGTAGGCGTGATGCATCGCGACGGCGGCGGGGGCGGACTTGAAATGCTCGCCGAGCTCGTCGAAGACGGCGCGCACGGTCGCGCGCAGTTCGGCGTGCGTGATGGAGTCGATGAAGGCGTTGAACTCGGTCCAGAGCGCGACGCTGTCCTCGGGCGCGACCTCGACGAGGCTCTCGATCATGCCGGGCGCGGCGAGGTCCGTCTCGGAGAGCGCGGCGGCCTTGGCGATTTTCGGCGAGAGGCGGCCCTGGTAGAAATCGATTTTTCCCTCGATGCGCACAACGGCGCCCTCGCCGGCGTTCTTGAACACGTCGAAGACCGGGCTGTCGCCGAAGATGGTGCAACCGAAGGAGCCGCCGCGGTCGCCGAGATCGGCGGAGAGAAACGTGTTGCCGTTCGACGCGGTTTTCGCGGCGAGTTTCTTGACGACGACGAGCGCGGCGAAGGGGCGGCCGTTCGCGGCGGAGTCGAGGGCCTTGAGGTCGCGGACGGTGGAGAGGGATTCGTTAGCCATGAGTTTTGACGAGCTGGGTGTAGGGTTTGAAAAAGGGATGAGCGACGTCGCGGAGCAGCGCGTAGAATACCGTCTCGCTCGGCAACACGTGCGCGCCGGCGCGGCGCAGGGCGTCGAGGCACACGGCGGCGTCGTCGGGGCGGCGCGCGCCGACGGCGTCGCTCAACACGGTGACGGCGAGGCCGGCGGCGAGGGCGTCGATGGCGGTTTGGTAAATGCACACGGGCGTCTCGAGGCCGCAGAGGAGGACGTGTTCGAAGGCGCGCGCGTCGAGCAGCGCCTCGCGGATCGCGGGGTCGGCGAGGGCGGAAAATGTTTTCTTGCCGAACACCGGCGCGCCGGGTGCGAGCGCGAGGAGGGCGGGCGCGGTGCCGCCGAGTTTTTCCGGGACCTGCTCGCTGAAGACAACTGGCAACCCGAGGCCGTGCGCGGCGGCGACGGCGAAGGCGCAGCGGCGTTGCACGCGCTCGCCGTCGGCGATGGCGCGAAGAAAAACCGGTTGCGCGTCGATGCAGAGAAGCAGCGCGCCGGGGGCGGATTCAGGGGAGGGGGCGGGTGCGCTCATGACCAGTAACGGGCGTGGGCCTTGACGTGGACGAAACGTTTCTCCGGGAGGACGTAGGCGGTGAGCCGGCCACCGAAGACGCACGCGGTGTCGATGCCGACCGACCATGAGCGTTGGTAGAGATGAATGCGCGGGGTGTGGCCGTAGACGACGAACGGCGGGCCGCGCCAGAGATCGGCCCACGCGGGGCAGCCGGGGGCGTCGGCGCGCTTCGCGGCGCGACCGTGCGCGTCGACGACCTGGATGCGCGTGACGA
>JBEANZ010000413.1:0-7976 GCA_041165185.1 Verrucomicrobiota bacterium
GACCACCTCGACCTCGTCGCCCTCGGCACGATTGCGGACCTCGTGCCGCTCGCCGGCGAAAACCGCATCCTCGCGCGTCAGGGCCTGCGCATCCTCGAGCAGGCGCAGCGGCCGGGTCTGCGGGCGTTGATGGATGTGGCTGCGGTGCGGCCGGAAAATGGGATCACGCCGGTGGATATTTCGTTTCGCCTCGGGCCGCGCATCAACGCCTCCGGCCGCCTCGCCGACGCGGCGCTTTCGGTCGAGCTGCTGTTGAGCGAGGACGCGGCGTTTTGCGCGGAGACCGCGCGGCAACTGGACGCGTTTAACCGCGAGCGCCAGGACATCGAGCGCGCGATCACCGAGGAGGCCGAGGCGCGGATCGAGCGGGATTTCGCGGCGCTGCCGGGGATCGTGTTGTTTGCGGAGACGTGGCACCCGGGCGTCGTGGGCATCGTGGCGGGGCGCGTGACGCGCAAATACCACCGCCCGTGCATCGTGCTCGGCAACGAGGGCGAGCTGGCGAAGGGCTCGGGCCGCAGCGTCGACGGGATCAATCTGGTGGAGGTGCTCGGCTCGTGCAGCGAACTGCTCGGGAGCTGGGGCGGACACCCGCTGGCGGTCGGTGTCTCGCTGCCGAAAATCCACGTGGAGAAATTCCGCGAGCAGTTTGCCGCGGCGGTGCGCGCCTACACGGGCGGCGGCCCGACGGAGCCGAAGCTCGAGCTGGCGGCGTGGCTCACGCCCGAGCAGGTGAACGAGGGCCTGATGGCGGAACTGGAATCGCTGCACCCGTTTGGCCAGGGGAACCCGGAGCCGATTTTCGGCGTGCGCGGCGTCGTGCTGCGCAGCGCGCCGGAGGTGTTCAAGGAGCAGCATTTCCGTTTCACGTTCGAGGACGGACGCGGCCGGCGCCTGCACGGCGTGGCGTGGAAACTCGCGCACCGGCTCCCGCCGCGCGGCACGCCGCTGGACTTCGCGGTCGAGCTAAAGTGGAACCACTTCAACGGCCGCAAACTGCTCCAACTCGGCCTGGTGGACTGGCGGCCGGCGGGGGCGTAGCGGGCGGGGGATTGTCGGACGCGATTGGGTGTTTCCGAGTTCGGTCGCACGGCGGTTCGTGTCCGGCGTGCTCGACGTCGCCGGCGCTGCCAACGCTGCCGCGACCGTGACCGTCGCCATCAACGCCGGCACCCCTCAATCCACCCTCCGCCAAGGCGAGGCCTTCTACAAACAGCTCCCCCTCGACAACACCACCGCCCCGCAAGCCCCCGCCCTTAAAATCACCGGCGTGAAAAACCTCGTCGGCCCCAATGGCGAGGACGCCGTCACCGAAATCACCCGCGCCGCCTTCCTCCCCCAGACCCCCGAGACCTACACCCACGACGCCGACGGCAACCTCACCGCCGACGCCCGCTGGCGCTACACCTGGGACGCCGAAAACCGCCTCACCGCCCTCGAGACCGCCCCCGCCGCCGCCACCGCCGGGGCCGCCCGCCGCAAGCTCGAGTTCACCTACGACGCCCAAGGCCGCCGCGTCGCGAAAAAACTCTACGCTTGGAACCCCGCCACCCCCGCCTATCAGCTCTCCACCCAGACCCTCTTCCTCTACGACGGCTGGAACCTCCTCGCCGAATTGAACTTCAACCCCGCCACTTCGACTCTTACGGCGACCCGCACCTATGCCTGGGGCCTCGACCTGAGCGGCTCGCCCCAAGGCGCCGGCGGCGTCGGCGGCCTCCTGTTGCTGACCGATCTCGCCACGCTCAACAATCAACCCACCACCCACTTCCCCGCCTTCGATGGCAACGGCAACCTCGCCGCCCTCCTCGCCGCCGCCGACGGCACCGCGAGCGCCCGCTACGACTACAATGCCTTTGGCGAGACCACCGCCGCCGACGGCCCCCTCGCCGCCGCCAACCCCTTCCGCTTCTCGACCAAATTTACCGACAACGAAACCGGCCACCTCTACTACGGCTACCGCTGCTACGCCCCGGAATCGGGCCGGTGGCTGTCCAGAGACCCGAGTGATGAACTGGGTGGCCCTACGCTTTACGCATTTGTGAGCAATTCGCCCCAAGCCAACATCGATTCCCAGGGCCGCTATCAGTTGGATATTCATTTTTACGCCACCTATGCCATCGCCCGCGCGAATGCACGCAGTGAACGCGACGCCTATATCTTGGCCTACTATGCTCAATATCCCGATCAAGACCACAGTTTCGATGCGATCCCGGCGGGCGTCCGCGCTACTGTCGACAAGCTACTGGGCCGGCAACTCAGCGACTTTGACCGCGATATTCAGCACCTTCTTCATTCCTTGCACGGTGGAGACGCCAAACAAGTCCTTGCCTGGAAGGCCTGTCTTCGAGGCATGGTCGGACTCGAGCCGGACGGGTGGCAGAAGGGATTTCTCATTCATGCCCTCGGAGATTCCTTTTCCCACGTGAAGGCGGATGGCACGGCTTACAAGTATCCCGAAGGGCACCTTTTCGCCGGCACCCATCCGGACATTCCGCAGGAACGCCCGGCGGTCCTGCTCGACTACCTCGCGGCGCTCAACACCGCGCTTGGCGGGCAAGCCAACGTCGAGGCTATCGGAGCCGAGTTTTTCCGGTCACCTGTTAGACTGGTGCGCGTGCGCCGCACCCAACGAGAGGGTGGAGACATTCTGGAGAATCCAGGCGCGGCCCGCTACCGGCAAGCTCGGTCGTCGAGTAAATTTCCTTTTGATTTCGATCCATATGATCCGACGCCATTTCGGGCACCGCCTCTTGACGACGACCTCAGGAAAATTACGCAGCCCGAAGTCCAGCGCCTGCTAGATCGGATCAAGCGAAACTGCGGGTGCGCAATTGGACTCTGAGCAATGAGATTATTTTTCTTGTTGCTCATCGGATTATTTGCCGGCTGCGAATCAGTCGGCAGACAGATATACATATCGCCCGGCGGCGTGCGAACTGTTCGCGACGGCGCTTTTACGCTCGATGCTCCAAGATCTTGGGGCTTAATTCTGCCGACTGGTTTTGTCACAGGTGACCAAAAAGATGCGATTCTCATCGGGATCACGCGCTACGACTCGTCGCCCTTGATCCAATTCGACAAGCTGCCGGAAACCATCCCGTGGCAAACGGACCTGCCGAAGATGAAGTTGGAACTCACCCGCCGTTCCGAAAATCAAGCGTTCGCGATGCCGGAGGAGTTGACCCGCTACAACAAGTTCGAGGGCCATGGCGCCCGCGGTGTCGGGAAATTCGAAGGCCGTCGACTGGAGCTGATTTTGTTCTACCCGGAGGGTGAACTCACGGGTAGCCGCCTCCTATTGACCCTGTATGACTCACCCAACGCGACGGCCCTACGCGAAATGGATGAAATTCTCCGTAGCGTCAGGTATGCAGCCCCCCAGTCCACGAAAGGAGCGCCGTGATCGAGAAATGCCGAGGGAACGACCGATGGGGTCATGCCTTGAGGGCCTGTTGCCCAAACAACATCGAGAAATTTGAAGCCCACTGGACGTGGAAATTCGAGTCCGGATAACGGCCGATGTAACGGCCGATGGGGTCATGACTTGACTCTTGACTGAACGTCACGACACCCAGCGCCCATGGCCTTCTACAGTCCACTCGTGCGCGTTCAGCCCCAACTCAGCGCGCCCCGCCCGCCAGCGCCACGGCCTGCCTCAACCGGCCGCCACGCAGGTCGCGGTTCTCCGCTGCGAACACGCCGAGGGGCCGTTGACGTCATACCGACACCGCCGATTTCTCAAGTTGAGCCCGGGTTACCCGACGCGCCGCAAGCCACCGCAACTCGGTGCAAGCGCTCCGCCGGAGCCCAACTCCAACTCCAACGTCCCGCGCTGCCGCTTCCGTCCAGCGCCCGCTTACCAGCCTCGGCGGGGTCGGCGACCCGGCCCTACCTCGACCGCCGGGCCATCATCTCCCACGCGTCGGCCTCCGTCTACTCGACGACCAAGACAATCCGCCGTTCCTCGATTCGCCCCAACGTCGCCTCGAACTTGACGACAATCGTCGCGCGCGCGGCGACGGCCGTCACGGCCGGCACGATGCGCACGCGATAACGTCGGCCCGGTTCATCCGTCAGCACCTCGGCGGAAAAATCCGGGTGGTTGCTGACGGCACCGAGGACCTTGATGTCGATGCTATCGCCGGCGCCGACGGCGACCTCACGCGCGGCGGGAGGGTCGCCCCGCCGCCAGACCACGAGGTGCCGCTCCAACTCAATCAGCTCGGGAATTTGCACCCGCAACGTCAGCGTCGTGGGCGAGTCCGGAGCCTCCGCAGTGGCGACCGTGAGGGTTTTCTCCTGGAGGCCCTTCCGGTCGCCGACGGTGAACCGCACCAGCAACACTCCGGTCTCGCCGGGCGCGTAGGTTTTCTTGGCCGGCTCGGCCGCCGTGCAGGTGCAACTGGTCTCGACGCGGGTGATTGCGACGGAGGCGTCCCCGGAATTGTTGAAACGAAAAGCGGCCTCGACAAATTCGTCGCCCAATCGCGCTCGGCGCTCGACCGTCGTGCTCTCCCAACGCAACGCGCCCCACGCCGTCGGAGCGAGGAGGGCCAGCGCGCCGCGGATCACCCGCAGCACCCAACGCTCCAGCCGTTTTCTCGGAGTTGAAGGCGGAGCGCTGAGCGTCGAGCGACCGCACACTCGGGTGGAAGGATGCGTCGTCTCCTCGTGCGGCGAGAGGCCCCGCCCGAGTTTGCGCTCTGCGCTCGCCGCTTGGCTCTCGATTGAATTTCGACGGCTCAGGAAATCCAGCGGCATCTCGGCAAAATGGGACGATGGATGAACCGGACAATAGGAATCATCCTGCCAAGGATAGTGGGATGGTTGGGGTGCAACAGGAAGTAGGGTCAACGGCCTGAGTGGCATGGGCGTCTTCCCATGGGCGGCGTTTCGCGTCGCCGGCCTGGGCAGGATGCTCACGCATCGACACGGACGCCCGGGCCACTCAAGCCGCGATCCGACTGACCTCACTTCCTGTTGCACCTCGATTGTTGAGACGCCGGGAGCATCGAGACCGCAGCGGTGGCATCCCGAGGCTGGCTTCGCAGATACGTAGCGGCGGGGCGTCCCTGCCCGCCGTGGATTGCTCGCCGGTCGCCGAACCGGCGGGCAGGGCGCCCGCCGCTACTCGCGACCAGCTGCGAAATCCGCGGTGAACGTGCCGCAGCGCTTTGGCTTTGGCTGGTGTGGCACGGGTCTCCTGAGCCGTGGACGGCGTTCCATGCCGTAGTCCTGTGCAGGAAAGTCCGTGCCACGGTGCGGACCTTCGTCCGTTCTTCGCCAAACCGCACCCATGGGCGGGACGCCCATGCCACTCTTTCCGCTGACCGCCGTTCCGGTTGCCGCCGCGTCCGCCTCACATATCCGGCGGCACGTTGGAGATGGCTTCGGCCAGGGTCGTCAGGCCGTCTTTCACTTTCAGCACGCTGTCCTGGTGCAGCGTCTTCATCCCGCCGCGTTGCGCGATGCGTTTCAGCTCGGCGGCTTCGGACTCCTTGTTAATCGCGTCCACCAGTTCCTCGTTGCTCACCATCAGCTCGTGGATGCCCACGCGGCCCTTGTAGCCGCTGCCGCCGCATTTCGGGCAGCCTTTCGGGTTGGCTTTGAACACCTGGCCGTTCCACCCGATCGCTTTTTCCACGATCTCCTGTTCGCGGCCCTCGGGCGTGTAGGGCACGCGGCAGGTCTTGCATACGCGGCGCATGAGCCGCTGTGCGCACACGCAGAGCAGCGAGGAGGAGACCATGAACGACTCCACGCCCATTTCCGTGAGACGCGAAACGGTCGTCGGCGCGTCGTTGGTGTGGAGCGTCGAGATGAGCAGATGGCCCGTGAGCGCGGCTTCGACGGCGATGCCGGCGGTCTCCTTGTCGCGGATTTCGCCGACGAGGATGATGTCGGGGTCCTGCCGGAGAAAGGCCCGCAGCGCCGTCGCAAACGTGAGCCCGATCTGGCGGTGCATCTGCATCTGGTTCAGCCCGGGGAGCGTGTATTCGATCGGGTCCTCGGCGGTGCGGATGACGATGTCGGGCGTGTTGATTTCGTTGAGGGCGGAGTAGAGCGTCATCGACTTGCCGGAGCCGGTCGGGCCGCAGTGCAGGATCATGCCGTAGGGCTGGCGGATGCACTCGCGGTATTTCGTGAGATTCTCCTCGGAGAAACCGAGCGCGGGCAACGGGAGCGTCGTCTTCTGCTTGTCGAGGATGCGCATGACGACGCCCTCGCCGTGGTTGAGCGGCGCGGTGGAGACGCGCAAGTCGAGATCGAGATCCTTTTTCGTGTATTGCTTGAAGATGATGCGCCCGTCCTGCGGCAGGCGCCGCTCGGAGATGTCGAGGTTGCACATGATCTTGAGGCGGGCGATCAGGGCGGGGCCGACTTTTTTCGGGAGGCGGAGCTTCTCCGAGCACACGCCGTCGATGCGGTTGCGCACGACGACATCATACTCCTGCGGCTCGATGTGGATGTCGCTCGTGCCGGAGAAATACGCGTCCTCGATGATGCGGTTGGCGAGCTGTATGATCGGGCCGGACTCCTCGGTGACGTCCTCTGCCTGCAACTCGTCGCCCGCGGTGGCGGCGCCGTATTCCTCGCCGATTTTTTGGACGACATCCTCGAAGCCCGCGCTGCGCTCGGGGCCCTTGGCGAACTTGTCCTTGATGTCCTTTTCGCGCGCGAGCATGCGCACGACGCGCTTGCCGGTCATCTCCTGGATTTTGGTCGGCAGCGTGACCTCGAAGGGATTCGCAAACGCGACGAGCAGCGTGTCGCCGAGGAGCCCGACGGGGACGACCAGATGTTGCTGGCAAAACTCCTTCGGCAGACGCTCGAAGGTCTGCGGCGTCACGCGGTAGCGGGCGACGTTGAAGGGCGAGAGGTGGAGCGCGCGCGCTTTCGCCACGAGGCACTGAAACGCGGTGACCTTGAACTCCTCCTGGAGGAGCTTGTCGAGGGCGTCGCCGTTCAGTTCGTCGGTGCGCGCGACGAGCGCCGCGCGCTGACCGTCGTCAAGCCGGCCCTGTTCGACGAGCTGCGAGACGATCTGGAGTTGGATTTTTCCGAGGGCCATGGGTCGGGGGATACGCGCCTAGGTCTTGGCCGGCGCGACCGGCTCCGCAGCGACTTTGTCGAGAAAGTCGGCGATACCCTCGAGCGTCGTGCCAAACCACAGGATCGGGCCGCCGAGTTGTTTTTCCCAAAACACGCGCACCGCCGGGCTGAAGTAATACGCCGTCGCCACGCAGTGGAAATCCTCCTCGCGGTCGAAGGGCACCGACCACGTCGCCCAGCAGGCGCCGGCGTCGATTTTTTTCTTCGCGTCCTCCGGCACGTCGTAGTCGCGCAGGTCGACGAGGCCGATGCCCTCGGACTCGACGGCGTGGTGCAGCACGTCGTCCTCCTTCAGCACCTTCAGGTCGTAGGCGAGGATGCCGAGCACGGTGCACTGGCGCGGCTGGTTGTTGGGCACGAGCTCGATGAGTTTTTCATTCGCGGCCTCGAGGTGCTCGATCTTGACGAGGTTGTGCTCGACGAGGTTGGCGCCGAGGAGGCGGTTGGCCTTCATCAGCAGCGGGCGGTGCTCCTTGGACATGGCGCGCGATCAAACGGCGGTGGCTTTCGCGAGCGACGCTTTTTCGCGCGCGCGGAATTTTTCGACGCGCTTTAACAACTCCTTCTTCAGCGGCGCGAGGCCGTCGCCGGAGAGGCAGGAAATCTCCAGCACGTCGACGGACTTGTGGCGGCGCTTGAACTTCGCGAGCAGCGCCGTCGACTCCGGCACGTCCCGCTTGTTGGCCACGACGAGGCGCGGCTTGGCGAGCATCGCGGGGTCGTAGAGTTCGAGTTCGCGCAGCAGTTGCTGGTAGTCGTCGCGCGGGTCGCGGGCGTCGGTCGCCGCCATGTCGATGATGAAGACGAGCAGCGCGCAGCGCTCGATGTGCCGCAGGAAACGCAGGCCGAGCCCGCGGTTG
>JBEANZ010000414.1:0-3036 GCA_041165185.1 Verrucomicrobiota bacterium
GCCGCCCCCGCGCAAGGCTAATCCCGGCACGCTCCCCGCGAGCGTGCCTTTCACTCCGAGCCGGAGCGCCCCGCGCGCTCCGGCTTTTTTATTGGCCGGTCAGTCGCTTCGCCAGCGACGTAGGCCGCGCGCCAGTTGAGTCGTGCGGCTGCGCACCGACACACAGTCAGTGGAGGAAAACGTGATCGCGTTGAGCAAGGTCGACCGCGCCGCGAACGTCGCGTGGGCCGGCGAGGTGCGGCTCGGCAAGGCGGGTGACGGGCCGCGCGTGCGCGTGGTGCAGGTGCGCGGCGACGACGAGACGATCCTCCTCGCGACGACGCTGCCCGCCGCGGAAACGCCCCCGGAACCGCTCGCGCAACTCGACCGGAACCGCTGGCAGGTGGAGCTGTTTTTCCCGGTGGCTGAAATGCATTCTGGGCTGCCGGCACTGGCTCGCGGAAAGCGAGCGCGGGGTCGCGCTCCAGTGCTGTCTCGCGCTCATCGCCGCGTAACTGCTGCTCCTGCACAGGGGCCGGCGGCCGACGAAACGGCAGTTTGAAACGATCCAATTTCACCTGCTCGGCTGGTGCAGTCTGGACGAGCGGGTGGCGCGCGTCGGCCACGGGACCGCGCACCCAACCGGCCCCGCCGCGCGCCGAGTAATCGCCCTGCCGAACACAGTTGGCCGCGGCCTACACGACCCGGTTCACTCCCGGCCGCGCCCGTGCCGCTGGAGCAGCGTCACGCCGAGCAGCAACACGAACGAGAGCCCAAGCAGCACGAGCGCGAAGGCGTGCGCCTGCGGGTAGGCGAGGCGTTGCACCTCGTCGTAGAGCGCGATGCTCGCGACCTTTGTCACGCCCGGCACCGCGCCGCCGATCATGAGGACGACGCCGAATTCCCCGAGCGTGTGAGCAAAACCGAGCGTCAATCCCGCCACGATCCCGCGCACGGCGAGCGGGAGATGCACGCGCACAAACACCCGCGCCGGGCTCGCGCCGAGCGCGCGCGCGGCGTCGAGCAGCTCGCGCGGCACGGCGCGCAGCGCGGCCTGAAACGGCTGCACCGCGAACGGCAGCGAGTAAAACACCGACGCGATCACGAGCCCGGTAAACGAAAACGCGAGCGGCGCGCCGGTCGCATCGCGCCACCAACTGCCCGGCGGATGTTGCGGCGAAAACGCGACGAGCAGGTAGAACCCGATGACGGTCGGCGGCAGCACGATGGGCAGCGCGACGAGCGTTTCGAGAAACGGCGCGAGGCGCGTGCGCGTGGTGTTGAGCCAGTGCGCGAGCGGCAGCCCGAGAAAGCCGAGCACAAGCGTCGTGATCGCGGCGAGGCGGAGCGTGAGCCAAAGCGATTGCCAGAGCGGCGCGGCGAGACCGAGGAAACTGGAGGCGGGATCGGGCACGGAGAGCCGAACGCTCAACGCTCAACGCCGAACGCTCAACGCTCAACTCGCGCGGGCGCAACTCGCGCGGGCGGCACCGCGTAGCCGAAGTCGCGCAGGATTTTCTGCGCGGCGTCGCCCGTGAGAAATTCGAGGAAGGCCCGCGCCGCGGGGTTGGTGGCGCCGCGCAAGGTGAGCACGGCCGCGTGGTCGAGCGAGACGGACGCGTGCAGCGCGGGCGGCACGTCCACCCAGCGGCCGCGATTCGCTAGCGTCGGTGCGCGGACGAGGGCGAGGGCGATGAAACCGACGTCGGCGTTGCGGGTCGCGACGAACTGCGCGGTCTGCGTGACGTTCTCGCCGAGCACGAGCTTGGGCTGCGCGACCGCGGACAGCCCGAGTTGCGCGAGCACCGCCTGCGCCGCGCGGCCGTAGGGCGCGGTGGCCGGTTGCGTGAGCGCGATTTTTTTCACGCCCGGATCGCGAACGACGGCGGCGAGGTCCTCCAAGTTGAGATCGGGGCGGAGTGTCCAGAGGACGAGGCGGCCCGTGGCAAACGTCCGCAACGACGCGGCGTCGCCAAAGCCGCCGGCGACGAGGCGGCGCGGGTAGTCGGTGTCAGCGGAGAGAAACACGTCGAAGGGGGCGCCATTTTGGATCTGCGCGAACAGCGTGCCACTCGCGCCGACGGCGGTGGTGACGACCGTGGACGGCGCCGTTTTCCGAAACTCCGCGCTGAGCGCCTCAAGCGCGAAGGTGAAATTGCCAGCGGCGGCGAGCGCGAGTTTCTCCGTCGCGTTCGCCCGCGCGCAGAAAACGCCGAGCAGGGTGGCGAGGACGAAGCGGACCATGCCCCACCCTGCCGTCGCCCACTCAAAGATTGAAGCGATTTCTCCGCGCGACCGCGCGGCATCTCGACCGGGACACGACTCTTTCGGGCGGGGCGACCGACGATTACACATTGAGGTGCTCCGCCCGAAGCGGGCGTTCAGCGGGGCACCTGCGCGAGGGAGACCGCGACTGCCGTGGCGTCACAAAACTCCAGCGAGGGCGGCGCGGCGCGGCGGGGTGGCGCAAACACGGTCGAGGCGACGACAAGCGCCGTCGGATCAATTTCGCACAAGCGCACTTGGCTATGTTCTCCCGGACGCGTCCACGAGACGAAGACACGTCCGTCGGCGCGGAGCGCGGCCCGCGGGAAACCGCTGGCGCGGGCCTGGGTGGTATCGGCGACGAGCCGCGCGCCGGACAGTTTGCCGTCGGAAAACAGGCGGCGGGCATAGAGGCCGGCGGCATTTTCGGCGGTGCCGATCTCCATCCAAAGAAAGAGCGCCGATTGATCGGCGAGCATGAGCGTATCGATGCGGCCGATCGGGCGTCCAAGGTCGAGGCGGATGGCGGGGCCGAGGTCGCGGGTGGCATCGGAGGTGTAACGCGCGAAGACGCGCGATTGCGCATCGGCGGCGGTGAACCACGCGACGGCGAGGGCGGAGCCGAGCGCGTCGGCGGCGGGGCCGTTGACGGGGCACGCGGCGATTTTCCAACCGTCGTCGCGGAGCGCGGCGGGCGCGGTGAATGCGAGCGTCGCGAGATCAAAGACGGTGAATTTGTTATCGCGAATCTCAGCCGGCGTGTGGCCGCGGTAGCCGACAAAGACGCGATCA
>JBEANZ010000415.1:0-6573 GCA_041165185.1 Verrucomicrobiota bacterium
CCGCCTGGAGGCTCTGGGGCATGTCTTTCCTTGGCGCGGAAAAACTGCCCACCCAAAACGATCCCGCCGCGGTGTGATTGCCACCCGCCATAATTAGCCGCCAGCGCTCGATTTGGCCCGGGGCGAGGTTGAGGGTCGGTTGGGACTGGCCGTTAACCGTCACGAAACTACTGGGAGTGGAGGCCGCGCCACCGCCCCCCCCGCCGCCGCCGGACTTGGAACCATTCTTGCCGCCGCTCCCGGGAATCCGGAAGTTGGTGAGCTCCTGCACCATGAGCACGCGGTCGTGGGTTCTCTTCGCGTCGTCGCTCCAGAGCCCGGGCACGATATCGTCCTCGTCGCGCACGGGGCGCATCACGAGCGTGCCAGCCATGCCGTTTTCCACTTGAGTGGAGGTGGAGCCATGTTTGTGGGCGTGATACCAATAGGTGCCGGGGATGTGATCGCGGGGAATTTTATATTGATAGTTGCGGTTCCACCATTTATTGATGTTGGGCACGAACCGCTGCAGGTTATTGGCCATGTTGCCGGGGCTGAAATCCTCGGGCAAAATGAGCAGCGTCACGTTGTCCTGCTTGGGATCGACGTGGAGGCCATGGACGTGGAGGTTGGTGATATTGGAATTATTGGGGATACTAATCTCGTGGGAGACATGGGAGGAGATGTCGTCGAATCCGCCCGAGGCACCGCCCACCTTTAGGGTCGTCCCGTCGGCCGCGTTGAGGGCAGCGTTGGCCGCCGCATTTAGTCGATTGTTAAACCGGATGCGGAGGAGGTCGCCGGGCTTGAAGACGAACGTCGGCCCGGGAATGGAGGGGTTGGCGCGGGGATTGCCGTCCGCCGAGGGCGGCGCGTAGGCGCGCACTTGAATTGAGACCGGACCGGTCGGAGTTGCGACCTTGGCGGTGCCAAATACCGCGTCCAACTGCTGGTCGATAATTCGGGGGCCGGGAAGGACCTGCGCCGGTTCGCGCAGCTGGTCCGTAGGGGCAGGCACGACGGTTGGAGTTTGACCGTGGACGGAAAGAACGGCGGCTACTGAGCCGACGAGCGCGGCAGCGGCCCGGAACGGGCGGCTGATTCGATCTATCATTTGGGCTGGATGCATGGGCGGATGTTAGTGTGGGTGGAGGAATGAAACACAGGGGGCGAGCGGCGTGCGTTAGTGCGACACAACTGCCTTGCGACGGGTCGACGGCGGACTTTCGGCCCAGAGCGGCAACGTGCGCTTGGCTTCAGCGAGGAGCGCCTTGACGGACATGAAGGGCTCGACGCTGATGTTTTGCCAAAGCACTCGTCGATGAGCGTCGACGAGGAAAAGACCGTGTAGAGCTTGGTCGGCAGGCGCGGCAACGGCATGGTAGGAACGAAACGCGGCGAGCGGATGATCGGAAACCAACTGGAACGGCAGCGCCGTTTTCGCGCCGACGGCTTTGAATGATTCTTGAAGGCCCTCTACGGTATCCGTGCTGATCCCGAGCACCGTAATGCCGGCCTGCTCAAATTCCGCATTGAGCGGCGCGATGGCCGCGAGTTGCTCGATGCAGTGGGGACAGCCCGCACCCCGGTAGAAAACCAGCAGCAGCGGCCGGCCGTCAAACTGGGTGAGCGTGATCGGATTACCATGTTGATCGGGCAACTGGTGCGGTGGAGCGAGCTCTGGCGTCCAAGTGGCGGCGGATTGAGACGCGACCTCGGAGCTGATAGGTGTTGCCGGAACGGAGCCACGTGGCGGCTTTGCTCCGGCCGCGTCACCGCGGTGCGACGCCAGTTCCGTCGCCAAGGTCGTGAGGAGCGATTGAATTGCCTGGCGTTTTTCATTTCGGGTGTGCCCCACGGGAATCCGTCGCAATTGGTCGCCGAGTTGTTCGAGTGCCTGAATCTGGGTCTCGCCGCCTTGAGCGTCGCGTTGGGCAAACCCCAGTAGCCCCATGGCGTGAGCGCGACGGGCCTGAATTTCGGGATTGGCCGACACAAGATAACCGTGTCGCACGGCGGTTCGGATTTCGTCCCACCGTTGTTCCGCAAGCAATATTTCGAGCAACCGCCGCTGTCCGGTCGCCGTCGCGTCGGCGTTGCTCGATTCAAAGGGCGCAGCGCTCGGCCCCGCAGCCTCCATCCGCTCCATTCCGGCCCCCCCCGCGATCGTCGCCAACGCGTCCGAGGCCACCGCCGAAGGGAGTTCGATAAGGTGTCGTGCGAGCGCGAGGGCTTCACCCGAACGTCGCACGCCCCGAAGCTGGCCAATGAGCAAGTCAGTGGTCTCGAGATAGCCCGGCACCGCGAGCAGTGCCAAGCGGTCGGCGACGGAACGCTTCCGCATCATTTCAAGTGCCGCGCCTAGGCATGCGATGGCCTTAGCCGGCTGCGAAAGTCGCTCAAATACGCGCCCGGCCGCCGTGCAGGCCTGCGGTGAATCTGCGAGCAGGCGCGTTACGATCTCGACGGACTCCGCCACGCGCTCGGGTTGATCGCGCTCCCAGAGCAACACCCGATACAGCGCAATGGGATGGTTCGGCCGCGCCTCCATCATCTGGGCGATCAGCGCATCAATGGCAGGCAGGAACGGCACCGACATCCCCGCGTTTCGGTTATCCAATAATTGACGCACCAGAAACGCGCTCGCCTCCACATCCGCCGGATCTTCCGTCGCGAGCCGGTTGAGCGCGTTGACGAAATGATTGCGCCGGTCCTCCTCCGCCGTCCCCTCCACCAGATATGTTTCCAGCGCCGCAATCCACTGGCGCTCCCGCGGTGTAATCTGCGCCCGCTGCTCAGCCGCTTTCTCCAAATAGTATCGCGCCAGCACCCGGTTTTCAACGTGGGCCATCGCGAGGCCCCACCACGCCATTGCGCAGTCCGGCTCGAGTTCGGTGACGCGGAAAAACGCCCGGTCCGCCGCCGCGGCGTCGAGCGCATGAAGGCGGAGGATGCCCTCGTTGAACCACGTCTTCGCCTCATTCCCCCGACTGGAAATCGCAAAGTCCACCCGCGCCGGCCACCCGGCGAGCGTCGCGATTCTCCGCGTGATCCGCGCGGCCTCGATCTCGCCGTCCGACTTCGCCGCCTGCGCCCACGCAACGGCCGGCACGCAGGCGAGGAAAACAAGCACCGACAAGACACGACAGAGACGCAACATGGAGAGGGGCGCGAAATCTATGCTCTTTTGCGCGACTCATCGTCAAGCGCTTCCTCCAACTATTCGCGCGCAGTCCCGAAATAC
The DNA here is from genome assembly GCA_041165185.1 of Verrucomicrobiota bacterium. Classification (GTDB taxonomy): domain Bacteria; phylum Verrucomicrobiota; class Verrucomicrobiia; order Opitutales; family Opitutaceae; genus JBEANZ01. Next base: position 3,224 of record JBEANZ010000415.1, read on the forward strand.
ACGCGATAAGAACTCCCCTCCCCTGCTAAATGGAGCGCACACACACACACACACACCCTACTCCAACCCCGCCCGGAGACGCCGCCCCGTGTCGCCTGCGCCCTCCGGCCGGCACTTCCGGCGCACCGCGCCCCACCCGATCGGGCTATTGGCCGGTTTCCGCCTTGTTGATCCGCGAGGGTTCTGAATTATCCGGCGACCGGTGCCCGCGCCTTCAATCGACGGCGCGCACCAAGCAACCAAACCCCGTCCACCCACCCATGAAGCCCCTCCCGTCCCGTCTGATCGCGGCCGCGTTCCTCGCCACTGCGAGCGCCGGCCTCCTCGCCCAAACCGCCGCCCCGGCCCCCGTCGCCGGATCCGCGAAAGATACCGTCCAACTCAGCGCCTTCGAAGTCCGCACCGACAAGGATCGCGGCTATCAGGCCATCGACGCCGGCTCGGGCGGTCGCGTGGACCTACCATTCGCGCTCGTCCCCTCCGCGATGTCGGCGATCACGAAGGAGTTCCTCGAGGACTGGGCCGTGACCGATATGCGCGACGCCTTGCGCTACGCCGGCAACGTCGACATCGCCAACAACTCCGCCGTCAACACGTCCCCGTTCGGCGATTTTCAGTTTAATTTCCGCGGTGTCGGCGACACCGGCAATTATCCCACGCGCAACTACTTCCTCTACTACGGCAACAGCGACTCCTACAACACCGAGCGCTTCGAGTTCGCCCGCGGCCCCAACTCCGTCCTCTTCGGCGACGGCCAGATCGGCGGACTCGCCACCACGACGACGAAGCGCCCGCTCGCCCGTGACCTGAACCAGCTCACTGCGCGCTATGACAACTGGGGCGGTTTCCGCGGGACGTTCGATGCGAACCGTGTCCTCAGCGACCGCCAGTCGATCCGCGTCAACGGCCTCTACAGTCGCAACGCCTACGGCCCCGCCTATCGCGACAACGCCATCTCCGACGACAAGGCCATCGACCTCACGTGGGGCTACAAGCTGACCAAGACCACGACCTTTCGCGCCGAGACCGAGTGGAGCCGGCTCAAGCGCATGACCTTCGCGACCACCTACGCGGACAACATGGGTTACTACACCCCCGGCACGACGGTTGACGGCACCGCGACACCCCCCGCCACGTCCCCCCCGCCGACCGCCGCGCAGCAGGCCGCGCTCGGCATCACCCCCGTCTCCGGCAACGCCTTCAACTACACCTTCATCCCGGCCGAGGCCGGCCTCGGCCTCATCAACACTGGTGGCAACTTCCAATTCCGCTCGACCGGTCCCGGCTTTTCGCTGCGCACCGAGGGCCGCTCCGATCTCCCCGGTCTCGCCACCAACGCGAAGCTGCCGAGCCGCGAATTCAACCTCGCGCCCAACGACTCGCTGGCGCGCTTCAAATTCCAAATCTACAGCTTCTACCTCGACCAGAAAATCACGGACGACATCTCCGCCCAAGTCTCGTTTTACGACTACAACAACGACCGCAACTCCCGCGAGACCGCCTTCGCCAGCACGCTCCAGTTCGACGTCAACCGGTTCCTCCCGAACGGCGCCGCGAACCCGAAGCTCGGCGTCGCCTACGCCGAAATGTCGCCCGCGCGCCAATATCAGGAAAATTACGTCTACGAATGGCGCGGCATGCTCACCTGGCGCCCGCGCCTGCCGTTCAACGGCCGCGGCCAGTTCTCCGGCATCATCGGCCAGCGCAACGAGCGCTTCGAAGCCCGCTCGCTCATCACCGCTCGCGTCGATGGCCCCAACCAAATCTGGACCGCCGCCGAAAACACCCTCCGCTATCGCTACTACGTCGACGAGCCCGGCAAATACGGCGGCGCCGAGCTCCCCGCCGACCGCCCCGGCTTCACCTACCGCTTCGTGCCAAACGGCTTCCACTCCGTCGAACACAAGGACATCCAATACATTCAGGCCGTCGCCGCCGCGTCGTTTCTCAACGACCGCATCTCGCTCCTCTTCGGCGCCCGCAACGACGACCTCGTCGATGACCAATACGGCAACATCGCCGCCTCCGCCGCCGGCACCACGCCCGCGCTCGACAGCCACGGCCTCCAACGCTCCGGCGGCTTCGTCCCCGGCATCGGCACCGTCGTCGGTGCGCACAATCTTACGAAGGCCGGTGCCTTCACGACCAACGGCGGCACCGTCGTCTGGCTCGACAAGGCCAAGACCGTCGGCACGTTTTTCAACTACTCGAAAAACTTCGCCCCACCCACCTCCGGCGCCGCGAAGATCGTCGGCTTCAACTCCGACGGCACGGTCAACGGCACCGCGTTCGGCGCCACCACCGGCGACTCGAAGGAATACGGCCTGAAGTTCAGCTTCCTCGGTGGCGCGATCACCCTCGAGGCCCGCCGCTACGACAGCACCCAAATCGACCGCATCGATCAGGGCGCACCGACAGGCAACATCGGCGCCGTATGGCTCAACGCCGGCAACGCCTACAATTCCAACCCCGCCCTCACCGCGCTCACCTACCGCGACGTAGGCGCGCTCAAGGCCAAGGGCTACGAGTTCTTTGCGGTCGGGAACTACAAGGGCCTGAGCGTCTCGACCAACTACTCGTTGCCCCAGACCGCCTCGCTCAACGTCCGCCCCGGCACGCTCGCCTACGCCAACAACTTCATCCCCGTCTGGCAGAAGTGGGCCACCGACGGTCGCAACGACAAGGGTGACATCCTCACCAACGCCGAGATCAACAACATCAACAGCAACGTCCTCGCTATCCAAAACAACATCGCCGGCAGCGCGCCCGGCACCGTCAACAACGGCACCAACAAATGGGTCGGTAGCCTCGCCGCCAACTACCGCTTCTCGCGCGAGACCAAGTTCGACGGCTTCTCCTTCGGCTGGGCCATCTCCGGCCGCGGCCCGCGCAAGGTTGGCAGCGTCAATCCGAACATCCTGTTCAACCTCGCCAACGGCGCCACCGCCAAGCCCGAGCAAAATGCCGCCGCGGCCTTCGCCTACACCTACGCGCCGACCTACTTCACGCAGGATGCGAACCTCGCCTACCGTCGGCGCATCGGAAAATACAACGCGCGGTTCCAGATCAACATCTCGAACCTCACCGATAAACAGGACCGCATCTTCAACACTTACGCGACTTATCGCGTGCTTGGTCAGGGCGCCAATCCTCTCCTCGGCATGTTCCCGACCACCTACACCTGGCTCGACCCCCGCAAGATCATCTTCTCCACCGCGCTCGACTTCTGATTCTAGTTCGCGTTCAAGTTTAGGCTAACGATCCAGGGCCAAGCGGAGATGCTGCGGAGGCAAGCGGGGTTGGCGGCGAGGCGAGGGAGGCCGGCCCGGAGTTGCTGGGTGACGCCGGCG
>JBEANZ010000416.1:0-8007 GCA_041165185.1 Verrucomicrobiota bacterium
CAGCCGAAACTCATAGCGCGTGAGCGCCAGCGCCGTCCCGCGAAACGCGATCGCGCAACGCTCGGCGTCGACCGTCCACTCACTCGTGCCGTCCGCCGTCGGGGCGGCCTCAGCGGAGCGACCCGCCCCCGTGCGGCGGAGCACGGCCTTCACGCGGGCGGTGAGTTCGCGCGGGCTGAACGGCTTGGCGAGGTAGTCGTCGGCGCCGAGTTCGAGGCCGAGCACGCGGTCGAGCTCGGTGTTGCGCGCGGTCAGGAAAATCACGGGCACGGCGGAGCGCGCGCGGATTTTTTTGCACACCTCGAAGCCCGTCCCGTCGGGCAGGCCGACATCGAGCACGACGAGCGCGAAGTTTTTCTTCGCGAGCGCCGCGAGCCCCGCGCCCCCGGTCGCGCACCACTCGGGCGCGAAGCCCTCGGTCCGCAGCGCGTAGAGAAGCGTGTCTGCGATGCCGGGTTCGTCCTCGATGATCAGGATGGGCGCGGGCGGCTGCATCGGAATCGCCGGCCGCTACGGTGCGCCGCTCTCCGCGAGCCGCGCGATCACCGCCGGCAGCAGCGCGTGCTCGGCGGCGTGGATTTTTCCCGCGAGTGATTCGGGCGTGTCGGTCGGTTCGATGCGCACGGCCATCTGATCGATGATCGGGCCGCCGTCCACCTCGGCCGTCACGCCGTGGACCGTGCAGCCCGCGATTTTCACACCGCGCCGCCACGCCTGGCCGATGCCGTCGAGGCCGGGAAAACTCGGCAACAGGCTCGGGTGCAGGTTGATGATTTTTCCGGCGAACGCGTTCAAGAATCCCGGCTTCAGCACGCGCATGAACCCCGCGAGCACCACGAGGTCCGGCGCGCACGCGCTCACCGCCGCGATGAACCGCGCCTCGCCGTCGCCCTCGAGCTTCGTCTTGAACGGCGCCGGATCGACAAACGCAGCCGGCACGCCGAAGCGCGGCCCGAGCGCGAGGATACCCGCGTCCGCCTTGTCGGAGAAAACCTGCACGACGCGTGCGCGGCCGAGCCGGCCCGCCGCTTGGGCGGTGAGAATCGCCTCGGCATTGGAGCCGCGGCCGGAACCGAGGAGGACGACGCGCATCTCGGTCAATCGTGTCGAATCTGGACGATTCGGACCTCACACACCGCGTGATCCGTCCAATGCACGATGAGAAACGGTCCGCAAAGGCTGGCTTGGTTGGGCCGGCCCGTGGCGTCGTTGTGGAAGCCCTGGCCGAGCGCGTGCGGGTTCACCGCAAGCCAGCGAAAATAAGAATGGGCGAGATCCCATTCTTCGGCGGGCAGTTGAACGAACGCCTCAAACGCCGCCTCCTCCAGCACGAACCGATATTTCCGCGGCGTCACTTTTTCGCCGCACGGCGTTCGGCTACAAACTCCTCAACCTTTTCCTGCGAAACCTTCCGCCCTGCGTCCATTGCGGCATGGGCTCGCGCGAGCTCCTCCGCCAGCCCCGGCGTCTCCTTCCAGCGCAAGATCCTCAAGTGCCCGGCGATTTGCGCACGCTCCGTCGCGGACATCTGGTCGAGGGACACCTTGAATTCTTGCACGCTCATGCTGCGCAAAACCGTGGCTTCCGCCGCCAGGTTGGCAAGGCTCGGCTCACACGTCCCCCGCCGCCCGAATCCGCGCTATCAGCTGGGTGGTGCTGAAGCCTTCCAGGAACGGCATGAACTCGATGCGCGCTCCCACCGCCTCGAGCGCGGCGCGTTCGCCGGGGTCGAGTTTCGCGAGCGTGTAGTCGCCGGCCTTGCAATAGATGTCGGGGCGCAGCGCGCGGATCTCGGCGTCGAGGCGCGGCGTGGAAAAAACGAAAACGGCATCCACACACGAGAGCGCGGCGAGCGCGTAGGCGCGTTGCGCCTCGGCCTGCACCGGGCGCGTCGGGCCCTTGAGGGCGCGCGTGCTCGCGTCGGCATTTAACGCAATGAGGAGCGCGTCGCCGAGTGCGCGGGCCTGTTGCAGGTAGTAGAGGTGCCCAGTGTGCAGGAGGTCGAAGACACCGTTGGTGAGCACGACGCGGCGCCCGGCGCGGCGCTGCGTTTCGCGCCACTCGGCGGTCGCGGCGAGATTCCTGAGTTTTGGGTTGTCGAGCGTCACGCGGGCGCAAGCCTCGCGATTCCCCTCCGGTTGTAAATCCCCCATCTCCGTCATGCGCCTGCGTTTTCTCCGTCCCGTTTTTCTCGCCGCCCTCTGCGCCTCGACCGCCTTCGCCTCGAAGGAGAAACCCGTGATCGGCCTCTCGCTCGACACGCTCAAGGAGGAGCGCTGGCAACGCGACCGCGACACGTTCGTCGCCGCCGCGGCGAAGCTGGGCGCGACCGTCATCGTGCAATCCGCCAACAGCGACGACAACCGCCAGACGGGCGATGTGAAGGCGCTCATCAGTCGCGGCGTCGATGTGCTCGTCATCGTGCCGCACAACGGCGAGGCGATGACGCGTGCCGTCCAGGAGGCCAACGCCGCGCGCATTCCCGTCATCGCCTATGATCGCCTCATCAAGAACTGCGCGATCGATTACTACCTGTCGTTTGACAACGTGAAGGTCGGCGAGGCGCAGGCCGCCTACGCGGTCGCGCGGCTGCCGAAGGATCGACCGGCGAAAATCGTCCGCATCTACGGCGCGCCGACGGACAACAACGCGAAGATGTTCAAGCAGGGTCAGGACAACATCCTCGCGCCGCTCATCAAGGCCGGCAAAATCACCGTGCTTCACGAGGACTGGGCGCTCGATTGGAAACCCGAAAACGGGAAGAAAATCATGAACGCCGCGCTGACCCTCGCCGCGAAGACCGGCGCGAAAATCGACGCCGTGGTCGTCTCCAACGACGGCACCGCCGGCGGCGCGATCCAGGCGTTGAGCGAGGAGAAACTCGCCGGCCAGGTGCTCGTCACCGGGCAGGACGCCGACCTCGCCGCCTGCCAGCGCATCATGCGCGGCACGCAGGCGATGACCGTTTACAAGCCGCTGAACAACCTCGCGACGCTCGCCGCGCGCGTAGCCGTCGAGGTCGCAAAGGGCGGCCGGCCCGCGACCGCCGGCACACTCGACAACGGTGCGAAGCCGGTCCCGTCCATCTTCGAGAAGATCGTCTCGGTCGATAAGGAGAACCTGGCGGCGACCGTGGTGGCGGATGGGTTCCACAAAGCCGCGGACTTGAAGTAGGGCGGGGTCTCTGACCCGCCCTCGCACCCGCAGCGCCAAAGGCGGCGGGTCACAGACCCTGTCCTACGACCGATGCCCGCCGTCCTCCTCGAAGCCCGCAGCCTGACGAAACGCTTCCCCGGCGTCACCGCGCTGCGCGACGTGAGCTTCGATCTGCGCGCCGGCGAGATTCATGCGCTTTGCGGCGAGAACGGCGCCGGCAAATCTACGCTCATCAAACTGCTCGCGGGGATCCATCCGCACGGCAGCTACGAGGGCGAACTGCGCCTGGACGGGCGCGCCGTGGGGTTTCACTCGGTGCGCGACGCGGAAGCGGCGGGCCTCGCGGTCATCACGCAGGAGTTGGCGCTCGTCGACGAACTCAGCGTGGCGGAGAACATCTTCCTCGGCCGCGCGCCGCGCCGCGGACTTTGCGTCGACTGGCTCGCGATGCACCGCCGCGCCGCCAAGCTGCTCGCGGAGTTCGGCCTCGCGATTTCGCCCGAGGCGCCGGTGCGCACGCTCGGCATCGGCCAGAAACAACTGATCGAAATCGTGCGCGCGATGGACAAGCGCTCGCGCATCCTCGTCCTCGACGAGCCCACCGCCGCGCTCACCGCGCAGGAAGTCGCCGTGCTGCTCGACCACCTGCGGCGGCTCCGCGCGCAGGGCACGGCTTGCATCTACATCTCGCACAAGCTCGACGAGGTTTTCGCCCTCGCCGACCGCATCACCGTGCTACGCGACGGCGCCAGCATCGCGACGCTTGCGCGCGCCGAGGTCACGGTGCCGCTCGTGATTCGCCACATGGTCGGGCGCGAGATCGCAGAGCTGTTTCCGCGTCGGATTTTGGATGGAGCCGCGGCGCCCGCGCCGCGTTCGGACCAACGCGGCGAGCGCGCCGCGGCTCCAGTCGATCCGGTTCTCTCCGTCCGCGGCCTCACCGTCGCGCCCGCAAAAAACTCGCCGCCCTTTCTGCGCGAGATCTCGTTCGAGCTGCGCGCCGGCGAAATCCTCGGGATCGGCGGCCTCATGGGCGCGGGCCGCACCGAGCTGCTCATGCATCTATTCGGCGCATGGGGCCGGCGCCTCGCCGGCGAGGTGACGCTGTGCGGCCAAACCTACCCCGCGCCGACGCCGCGCGAATCGATTGCGCGCGGGCTCGGCCTTGTGACGGAGGACCGCAAGCGTTTCGGCCTCGTGCTCGACCACTCCGTAGGCCTCAACCTCTCGCTGTCCAATCTGGGCGAGTTCGTTCGGCGTCCCGGCCGCATCGATGGCTCCGCCGAATTTCGGCGTAACCAGGCGCTCTTCGACGCGCTGCGCATCAAGGCGCCGGGACAGGACGCGCGCGTCGGCGGCCTGTCGGGGGGCAACCAGCAGAAAGTCGTCCTCGGCAAGGCGCTCATGACGGAGCCGCGCGTGATGATGCTTGATGAGCCGACGCGCGGCATCGACATCGGCGCCAAACGCGAAGTCTACGAACTGATCCGGCGGCTCGCGACGGATGGCCGGGGCGTTGTCCTGGTGTCGAGCGAGTTGCCGGAACTGATCGGACTATCCGATCGGATTATCATGCTGCACGAGGGCCGCATCGGCGGGGAGTTTGCGCAGGGGAATTTTGCGCAGGAGAAACTGCTCGCCGCCGCGATGGGTCACGCGCGCGCGGCGTGAGATTTCCATGAACGCCAAACTCCTCCGCCACCTTGCGCTGCCGCTCGCGCTGCTCGTCGTCGCGGCGTTTTTCGCGGTGAAGGAGCCCGCGTATCTCGGGCCGCGCAATCTCACGCAGCTGGTCGTCGAGTTTTCCATCGTGGGCACGTTGGCGCTGGGGATGTTTCTCATTTTGCTCGCCGGCCAGATCGATTTGTCGGTGGGGAGCGGCGTGGGGTTGATCGGCGGGATTGCGGCGGTGCTGGTGTTTCAACGCGGCTGGCCGGCGCCGCTCGCGATGGGCGCGGCGTTCGTCGCGGCCCTGGGGCTGTGGACGGCGATGGGCGCGCTCATCGTGCGGCAGCGCATCCCGTCGTTTATCATTACGCTCGGCGGGCTGCTGGTTTTCAAGGGACTCTTCTGGCTCGTGATCCAAAACTCCACGGTGCCGGTGGCGCGCGGCGACGCGGAGAATCTCATTTCGCGTCTCACGACCTACTATCTTCCTGCCGGCGTGGGTCTCGCGCTCGCGATTGGCGTGGTGTTGGCGCTAGCGTTGCTGGCGTGGCGCGGTCGCGCGGCGCGCGCAGCCCACGGCCTTGGGGCACAGCCGTGGGGCCGGGTCGTCGCGCGCTGGGTCAGCGTGGCGACGGCGGTGGTCGGGCTGGTGACGGTGTTCAACGCGTTTCGCGGCGTGCCGGTTTCGTTGCTCGTCTTGGCCGCGACCGCGGGCGCCGTTTTTTTTCTCACCCTGCACACGCCGTTTGGGCGCTACCTCTACGCCATCGGTGGCAACGAGGAGGCCGCCGCGCTCTCGGGCATCGCGGTTGAGCGCGTGGTCGTCGGTGCCTACGCGTTGATGGGCGTCGTGGTGGCGCTGACGGGGTTCATGTCGACGGCGTATTCGGGCGCCTCGACGACGACGGTCGGCGATCTGATGGAGCTCGACGCCATCGCCGCGTGCGTAATCGGCGGGACGGCGCTGCGGGGTGGACGCGGCACGGTGGGGGGCGTATTGCTCGGGGCGTTGATCATGACGGCGCTGCTCAATGGCATGACGCTGCTCGCCGTCGCGCCGGAGATAAAATTCATCGCGCGCGGGCTGGTGTTGACGCTCGCGGTGTGGGCGGACGTGCGGCTCGGGCGCCGGTGACGGGCGAGCCGTGGCGTCGCCGTGACCGGATGGCGGGCAGGGACGCCGGCCGCTACGCCGCCGCCCGCGCCCTCAGAAAAACTTCTGTTTCGCTTTCTCGAAAAAGCTCCGCGAGGTCGGCTCGGCGGCGTCGCCGCTCACGCGGGCGAATTCCTCAAGGAGTTTCCGCTGCTCGTCGGTGAGCGACTGCGGCACGTCGATTTGCACGCGCACGAGCTGGTCGCCCTGGCCGCCGTTGCGCAGGGAAGTCATGCCTTTTTCGCGCAGCCGAAACGTCGTGCCGCTCGGCGTGGCGGCCGGGATCTTGAGCGAGGCCTTGCCGAAGAGCGTCGGCACCTCGAGCGTGCCGCCGAGCGCCGCGATGGTGAACTTGATCGGGATCTCGCAGAACAGATCGTCGTTCTGGCGCTCGAAGAGTTCGTGGTCCTTGACGGCGAGCACGATGTAGAGATCGCCGTTTTGGCCGCCGGCCATGCCGGCCTCGCCGTTGCCGGAGGAGCGCAGGCGCGAGCCGGTGTCGACGCCGGGCGGGATGCGGACGTTGAGCTTGGTGGTTTTCGCGACGCGGCCCTCGCCGCGGCACTCGGCGCACGGGCGTTCGATGCGCGTGCCGGCACCGGCACAGTGCGGGCAGGTTTGCCGCATGGTGATCGGGCCGAGGCGGTTGAGGACCTGGCCCTGGCCGCGACACGTGGTGCACGTGACGCGCCGCGAGCCGGGCTCGGCGCCGTTGCCGGAGCAGCGCTCGCAGGCCATCGCCTTCCGAAACGAAATCTCCTTCTCCACGCCGCGCGCCGCCTCCTCGAGCGTGATCTCGAGATCGTAGCGGAGGTCGGCGCCATCGCGGCCGCCGCCGGAACCGCCGCCACCGCCCCCGAACATCTCGTCGAAAATCCCGCCGCCCCCGCCGCCGCGCTGCTGGCCGAAGACCTCGCGAAAAATATCAAACGGATCGTGGAAACCGCCGCCGCCCGCGCCGCCGGGACCGCGCGGCGCGCCGCCGCCGCCCTCGAAAGCCGCCGGTCCGTAGCGATCGTAGGCGGCGCGTTTGTCGGCGTCGCTCAGGATCTCGTAGGCGTGCGAGACTTTCTTGAACATCTCCTCGGCCTCCTTGTTGCCGGGATTCTTGTCCGGGTGAAACTGCACGGCCTTCTTGCGGTAGGCTTTCTTGAGCGCGTCGGCGTCGACGTTTTTTTCGACGCCGAGCAGTTCGTAGTAGTCGGTTTGGGCCATGGTGGTGGGAGGAGGCGCGCGCCGGCGGGCGGCGGGCGCGCGCGGGAGCGGGTTGGCCTAAAAATCAGGTTTTCGCGTCGGCGGGTTTTTCCGGGCCGCTGGACAACACCACCGCCGCCGGCCGCAGGAGACGGCCGTTGAGCGAGTAGCCGGTGCGCACGACGGTGAGGACGTGTTCCTCTTTCACGTCGGCGCTGGGCTGGTGGGAAATCGACTCGTGCTGGTGCGGGTCAAAGGGCTGGCCGGTGGGGCTGATTTCCTTGAGGCCCTGGTTGGCGAGCGCACCGCGCAGTTGGGCGAGCACCATATCGATCCCGGCGGCGAGCGACTTGAGATCGGCGTTGGGTTGCTTGGCGGCGGCGAGGCCGAGGGCGAGATTGTCGAGGGCGGGCAACAGCTCCTCGATGACGCGGCCGGCGACGAGTTGGCGGAGCTCGTCCTTTTCGCGCATGGTGCGGCGGCGGAAATTTTCCAGATCGGCCGCGGTGCGCATGAACTTGTCGTAGTTGGCGGCGGCCTCGGCCTTGGCGGCGAGCAGCGCGGCCTCGCCCGGGCTCACGGGAGGCGGCACGGCCGGATCGGTCGCGGGCTTGGCGGCGGCGGGGGCGGCCTCGGGCGCGGCCGGAGGCGGCGTCGCGGGCGGCGTGGTGTTCAGCGGATCGGTGTTTTCAGGCGCGGACATAGGGACAAAGGGCGCGGACTAAACAACGCCTCCGCCGAATCTTCAAGTCGCGCTTTCAGTTGCCGCAGAAATCTTCCGTGACGAGCAGCGTGGCGGGCGTGTCGGCGAAAAACTCGAAGGCGCCGGAGTAGGG
>JBEANZ010000417.1:0-4415 GCA_041165185.1 Verrucomicrobiota bacterium
GGGGGGCGGGCCCCCCCGCCGCCACGCCGCTACCTCGCGAGCGGCGCCGCCGGCCACCAGCGGTAGAGGAAAAAATACACGAGCACGCCCGTCACGCTCACGTAATACCAAATCGGAAACGTGACGCGCGCCCAGCGCCGGTGCCGCTCGAAGTCGCCGCGAATCGCGAGGAGGAACGTGCGCGGCACGAGGTAGGCGATGGCGATGGCAAGGACGATGTGTGAGACGAGCATCGCGTAGTAAACCCCCGCGATGGCGCCCGTGCCGCCAAACGGCGTGTGCACGCCGCGCACGAGAATCTTGTGCGTGACGTAGCCGACGAGAAAGACCGCCGAGACCGTGCCGGCCGCGAGCATCGCGCGGCGATGCGCCTCGCGGCGACCGGTCTTGATGAAGACGAAACCCGCCGTGATGAGCACGGTGGCGAGGGCGTTGAGCGCGGCGTTGAGCGCGGGGATGTCGCGGACGGTCATGGCGGAAAATTGAACAACCGGTCCATGACGAGCGCGCCGAGCACGAGCGGCAGGTAGGCGATGGAGGCGAGGAAGAGTTGGCGCGCCGCCGCATCGCGCCCTTCCGCGCGGAGAAACGCGACCGCGCGCCAGACGAACCACGCGCCCACCGCGCCGGCCGCGATCCCGTAGGCGCGCGAGGCGAGCCCGAGCGCGGTCGGCAGCACGCTGACGGCGACGAGCGCGAGCGTGTTGACCAGCGCCCACGCGGCGACCTTGCCGCCGGCCTCGTCGCGCACGGGCAGCATCGGGAAGTTCACCACCGAGTAGTCGCGCCGATACGTCCACGCGATCGCCATGAAGTGGGGGATTTGCCAGAAGAAGAGCACGCCGAACAAAATCCACCCGAGCGCCGTCACGCGCCCCTCGCCCGCCGCCCACCCAATGAGCGGCGGAAACGCCCCCGCGATCGCGCCGATTTCGGTGCTCCACCTCGAGCGGCGTTTCGCCGGCGTATACCAGCCGAGGTAGGAAACAATCGTGAGCAACGTGAAGAGCGCGGCGAGCGGCGCGGCCTTCGCGAAGAGGAGAAACAGCGCCGCGATGCACATCAGCATCCCGAGGACAAACGCGGATCCCGGCGCAACCTTCCCCGTCGGAATCGGGCGGTCGGCGGTGCGGGCCATGCGGGCGTCGGTGTCCGACTCGAGCCACTGGTTCAGCGCGGCGACGCCGCCGGCCGCCAGCGAGGTGCCGACGACGACGGCGAGAAATTTCCCCGGCTGCCACGCCGGCCGCGCCGCCGCGTAGCCGACGAGCGCGGTGAGCACCGACAGCAAACTCAGCCGCGGCTTCGTGAGCTCAAGGTAGTCGCCAAATTTCGCCGGCGCGGCCGGCGCGGAGGAAGCATGGCTCATGCGATTTCGCGCGGCTCGATGGCATCGCGGTGCGCGATCCACGTGAGCCAGAAGGTCGTCGCCAGCGTGAGCGCGCCGACGAGCACGTGGCCCGTGGTCACATCGGAGTGGCGGAGCGTGCGGATGATTTCGGCGCCGAGGAGGATTTGCAGGACCATCAAGCTGATGAGCGCCGAGGCGCCGGCGCGCATCGCGAGGCTCGCGCCCGAATCGCGCCGGATGCACCAAGCGAACACCGACAACCCCACCGCCAACACCGCCGCGAGCACGCGATGCGAGAACTGGAGGGCCACCCGAAAATCCCACGCCGCCGGCAGCCAGTGGCCGTCGATCGTGGATTGGGGGAAAACCGGGATGGCGAGCCCGGCGGCGTTGTGGCGCATGGTCGCGGCGACGACGAGTTGCACGAGCATCAGCGCCGTGCACACCAACCCCGCGCGCCGCACCGCCGCGCCGACGGGGACGGACCGCGTGAGCCAGCCGCGCGTGCAACTGACCGCGATCGCGATGAGCAGGCAGACGTAGAGTTGCGCGAGCACGCCGTGGGGGATGCGCAGCATCTGCCCGAGCGACATCTCGAAACCCGGCACCGCGATCCGGTCGAGCAGCACGCGCGTTCCGCCCAGCACGCCCTGCACGATCACGATCGCGAGCGCCCACCACGCGAGTCGGCGGAGCCACGCCCGCTCCTCGCGAAGATGCAGCCACACCGCCAGCCCGATCGCGAGCAGGCCCATCGTGGCGCCGCTGAGGCGGTGCGAGTGCTCGGCGAATTTCGCGGCGTCCTCCAGCCAGCCAGTCGGGTTCACCGAGCCGTTGGAGAGCGGCCAGTCGGGAAACGCCATGCCCGCGCCGATGCTCGTCGTAAACGCCCCGAGCGTCACGAGCACGAACACCCACGCCGCCGACACCCCGGCAAACACGGCGAGCCGCGGCTGATGGGCAGTGGTGCGGTGCGCGTGCGAAGTGGATGCCATCGTCGGATCGGGCGCGCAGTGGAGCGGCGGCGCGCGTCACCCGCAAACCCTTTGACAAAACTATCTGCCCGCGAATCCCTGTTGGCATGAATGCTAATACCGCGAGGCCGTGGCGCATCCCGTCCGCAGTGTGTGTCGCGCGGCGGTTGCGGCCGGCGATTCGGGCCGGCGCGCTGGCGGCGGTGGTCGTCGCTTTCGCCGGCTGCGCGAAGTCCGCGAGCGAGACGCCGAAGGCCGCCACCGCGCCCGCTGCGAAGGCCGCAACCAAGCCCGCCGACGGCGCGCCGACGCGCTACGCGTTGCGCGGCGAAATCGTGTCGGCCGACCTCGCGAAGAAAATCCTCGTCGTGAAACACGAGGAAATCCCCGGCTACATGCCCGCGATGACGATGGAGTTCCTCGTCTCCGCCGGCGACGCCGCGCTCGCCAAGCCCGGCCAACGCATCCGCGCCGAGATGGTGCCGAGCAAGGACGGCGATTTCAGCCTCGAGAAAATCTGGCCCGACGACGCCGTCGGCGCGGCGACCGTCGCCTCCAGCGCACGCGCGCTCGCCGAGGACACCCGCACGCGCGGCAAGGCCGCCTACCGCGAAATCGGCGAGGGCATGCCCGACTTCGCCCTCTACGATCAGGAGGGGCGCGTGGTGCCGAGCGGGCGTTTCCGTGGAAAACAGATCCTGTTGAACTTCATTTTTTCGCGCTGCCCGGTCGCGACGATGTGCCCGGCCTCGACCGCGAAAATGATCGCGGCGCAGAAGCAGGCGCGCGACGCCGGCGTGAAAACCCTCGAGCTCGTCTCCATCACGCTCGATCCGGCCTACGACACGCCCGGCGTGCTCAAGGACTACGCGACGGTGCGCGCCATCGACACCGCGAATTTTTCGTTTCTCACCGGCCCCGAAAAAGCGATCCGCGACTTGCTCGCGCAGTTCGGCGTGATCGCGGAGTTCGAGGGCGACCTGCTCAAGCACACGCTCTCGACGCTGCTGATCGACGAGAACGGGAAAATCATTCACCGCGCCGACGGCAGCAAATGGGAGCCGGCGGAATTCGTCGCGAAGATGCGGCGATGACGCTCGGCGCGACAGAACGCCGCCAGCTCGCCTGGATCACGGGCGGCGCCGTGGCGGTGTATGCGCTGCTGCGCTTGTTGCCGACGGGGACGAACCTGAGCCACATGGATTTTCGCGCCGACGCGAAAAACTCCATCGAGTTTTGCGACCCGCTCAACCCGCAGTTCATCCCCGTGGTCGCGGTCGCGTCGCCCGTGACGATGGCTCTCCGGGCGCTCGCCGGTGCGCCACGCGCGGGGACTGAGGCGGCGTTCGCCCTCACGCTCGCCACCGCCGCCGGCAAACCGATTGGGCCGCAGGATCTGGCGGTCTCGCACACGCGGAAACTGCACCTGCTCGTCGTCGACGAAGCGCTGCGGGACTACCAGCACGTCCACCCGAGCCCGGGCGCGCGCGCGGGCGAGTGGCGGTTTTCGTTTTCCCCGCGCGCGGGCGGAAACTACCGCTGCTTCGCGGATTTCACGCCGTCCGCGACGGGACGCGGACTCTACGCCTCGACGGATTTCTCCGTGTCGCCGTCCGACGGCGGCGGGAAGCCAACGACGGATCGCCCGGCGACCAACTGGTCCGTCGCGCGCGACGCCTGGCGCTTCCAACTCACGCCCGCCGCCCAACCCGTGCGCGCGCGTGCGACGACCGAGTTGAAACTAGCCATCACGCGCGCCGACGGCGGACCCGTGCCGCTCGCGCCGGTGATGGGGGCCTTCGCGCACCTCGTGGCGTTCGACGAACGGCGCACCGGTTTCGCGCATCTGCACCCGGCGGAATCGGATGTGACCCGCCAGCCCGACCCGCGAAAACCCGAGTTGAGCTTCAAAGTCACGATCCCACGCGCCGGCCGCTACGTGATCTGGGCGCAGGTGAACCTCGGCGGACGCGAGGAGTTCGCGCCGTTTTGGTTCGAAGTGGTGGAGTAGCGCAGGAGGCCGCGCGGAGCGCTCGCGGCGGGGTGTGACCCGAATGGCACTTAAACCAGACCGAGGACCCTCTTGCCGA
>JBEANZ010000418.1:0-6084 GCA_041165185.1 Verrucomicrobiota bacterium
GTGCTCTTCACGACCGTGCCCGGCGCCCCCCGCCGTAAACGCCTCGGCAAGAGGGTCCTCGGGCTGGTTTAAGTGCCATTCAGGTCTTCGACCCGCCCTGGCTTGGGTCCGGCGCGCGAAGCCGTCGGGTGGGCGACGGAAAGGGCGGGTCAAAGACCCTGCCCTACCCCTGACGTCGCGTTTGCGCGGCGGGCGACCGGCGTGGTTGCGGGCGATTGCGTAGCGGCGGGCGCCCCTGCCCGCCGAGATTGGTCGCCCGCGCCGAACCGGCGGGCCGGGACGCCCACCGCTACGACGGCTCCGCGCGCCGTCGAGGGGTTGTTAGCTCTCGTTGAAATTCGCGCGCTCGTTGGACAGCGCGGCTCGAGGTAGGGCAGGGTCTGAAGTAGGGCAGGGTCTCCGACCCGCCCTGGCCTGGGTCCAGCGCGCGAAGCCGTAGGGGTAGGCGACGGAAAGGGCGGGTCAAAGACCCTGCCCTACCTCTGACGCCCGCCGCTACGACAGCTCCGCCTACGGCTTCGGCGCCGGCGGGGCG
The DNA here is from genome assembly GCA_041165185.1 of Verrucomicrobiota bacterium. Classification (GTDB taxonomy): domain Bacteria; phylum Verrucomicrobiota; class Verrucomicrobiia; order Opitutales; family Opitutaceae; genus JBEANZ01. The sequence continues at coordinate 536 of JBEANZ010000418.1, forward strand.
GGCGGCGTCTCCGCGCGCTCTTTTTTTCCCGGCAGATTCTGGTTCGCCTCGAACATCACTCGCTGCGCCGCCGCCCGCATCTCGTGCAAATCGCGGTCGATGGCGCGGGCGCTCGCCTCATCGTCGCGCACGATCGGGCGACCCGTTGACATATCAACGGTCTTCCCATCCGGCAACGCCGTCGCCTGGCCGCGCGTGCCGGCTTGGACGGTCGGCGCTCCGCCCGCGCGGGCGTTCGTCGGGTTGGCCGCGCCGGCCGCAGTCGTCGCTCCCGTCGTCGTTGCGGCGGTCGCGGCCGCGGGCGCTGCGCCGCGCCGCGAAAAATACCACGCCCCCGCCCCCGCGACCATCACCACGCCCGTCGCGACCAGCCATCTTGTTTGGGTTTTCACGCGGTGGTTCTCGCGCGGTTTCCGCGGAATTGCACGCCCGACGTGGCCTGCTCACCACGCCGCTGCTCGCCGTGGCACGGGTCTCCTGACCCGTGTTTGCGGCTCACGGGTCGGGAGACCCGTGCCACTTCAAACCACCTCAAACCACTTCAACGCCCTCCGTCCGTCGCGGCCCCCGCTCACTCCTTCGCCGGTGTCGCGGATTTTTTCTCCGCCGCTTTCGGCGCCGCGGGCTTGGCGGCCGGCGGCTTCGCGGGCGGCGGGGTTTTCACGTGGGTGTCGAGCCACGTTTCCATTTCCCAGAGCATGTGGCGCAGGCTCTCCTTTGCGCGGTAGCCGTGCGATTCGTGCGGCAACACCACAAACCGCGTCGTCGCACCGTGGCCCTTGAGCGCCGCGTAAAACCGCTCGCTCTGGATCGGGAAGGTGCCGGAGTTGTTGTCGGCCGCGCCGTGGATGAGCAGCAGCGGGTCCTTCACCTTGTCGGCGAAATTAAACGGCGACATCGCCGCGTAGAGCGCCGGCGCCTGCCAGAGCGTGCGCTCCTCCGACTGAAAACCGAAGGGCGTGAGCGTGCGGTTGTAGGCGCCGCTGCGCGCGATGCCGGCGCGGAAAATCCGCGAGTGCGCGAGCAGGTTCGCCGTCATGAACGCCCCGTAGCTGTGCCCGCCCACCGCCACGCGTTTCGGATCGGTGACGCCGCGGCGGACGAGTTCGTCGACGGCGGCCTGCGCGTTGGCGACGAGTTGCTCGACGTAGGTGTCGTTGGATTTCCCGCCGGCCTTCGCGATGATGGGCATCGTCGGATCGTTGAGCACGGCGTAGCCCGCGAGGAGAAACGGGAGCGGGCCGCTCACGCTCACGCGCGTGAATTTCTCGGGCGTCGGCGTGACCTGCTCCGCGAGATCAGCGCTCTGGAATTCGCGCGGGTAGGCCCACAGCAGCGTCGGCAGCGGGCCGCGCGCGGGCGTCCAATCCGGCGGCAGGTAGAGCGTGCCCGTGAGCGCGACGCCGTCGGCGCGCTTGTAGCGGAGCACCTCGGACTTCACGGCGGCGAATTGCGGATAGGGATTCGGAAAACGCGTGAGCGCGACGAGCGCGTTGGCCGCATCCGGCGCGGCGGCGAGTGCGCGCAGGAAATAATTGTCCGGCTCCGTCGCCGACTCGCGGCGCACGAGCACGCGCGTGAGCGCGGCGTCGGCAAACGCGATGAACTCCTCGTAGGCCGGCGGCGTGGATTGGAGAAGGCGGCGCGACTGCTTCGTGGCCAGCTCATACTCGTCGAGAAACGGCCGCTCGCCCTGCGGCGTCGCGCCCGCGCCGGTGAAGAAAATCTTCCCGCCGTCCGCGCTGCGCTGGATCACGAGGCGGCCGAAGGCGTTGCGCCCGAGCACCGCCCGCCCGCGATCCTTGAACCGATCCTGCGTGGCGCGCTCGGCGAGCAGCTCGCGCGCGGCGCCGGGCTCGCCCGGCGAGACGCGCCAAAGCCGCGTGGTGCGCGCGCGCTGGTTGGTCTCCGTGATGAGCGCGAGCGCATCGTCGCCCCACGTGACCGCGCCCGCGCGCGATTCGAAGCGCTGCATCTCGACGGGTTTTTCCTGAAACGGCGCGGCGTGCAGCAGCCACGCGTCGCGCGCGGGGCGCTTCTCGTCCTCGGTCGCGTTGCCGCGATCGAGCGAGAGCATCCAGCTCAGCGTGGCGGGCGCGTCAGCGCGCCAGACGACGTTGCGCGGGCCCTGGCGGATGGTGTTGGTGCCTTCGTTGAGCGGCAAATCGGCGACGACGTGGTCGAGGTTTTTTCCGCGATAGACCGCGATGCGCGCGGGAAACCGGCTCGACGGCACGAGATACGAAAACGGTCGGCGCAACGATTCCACGAGGAGAAATTGGCCGTCCGGCGAGGGCGACAGGCCCGTGTAGATTGCGGGCTCGCCGAATTTTTCCGCGCTACCGCCCAGGGAAACCAGCGCGAGTTCGGAGGTCGCATAATACTCGAACAGCGCCTCGTCGTGCGGATTCGCGAGCATGTCCTCGTAGGTGCGCGAGCCGGCGCGGCGGCCGAGATTTTCCTGGACGACGGGGCCGGTGGGGACGGGCGATTCCGCGGGCGGAAGTCGGCGTGTGGCCGGAATGCGGCGGATGACGAGCGTGGCCTCGTCGAGCCACGCGACGGGGTCGTTGTAAACGCCGTTGAGCACGGGCCCGGTGAGCGCGCGGGCCTTGCCGGTGGCGACCTCGGCGAGCCAGAGCTCGAGGCCGGTCGCGCGGAGCAGGGTGAACGCGAGGTGTTTCCCGCTGCGCGACCACTGGTAGTGCGCGATGCGCGCGCCGGCGGGCAGGCCCGTGATGCGTTGTTCGGCGCCGCCGGCGATGGGCTGGAGCACGAGGCCCGTGTAAGTGGCGGCGCGGCTCGCGTTGTTGGTGACGGGATCGATGCGGAGACCGGCGAGGCGCAGCTCGGGTTGCGCGAGCTCGGCGATGGTCGGCAGCTCCGCGCGCTCAAGCCGCAACAACCGCGACCGATCCGGCGAGAGGACGACAAACGGCGTGAGCGGCGCATCAACGAGCGCGGCGAGCGCGGGCGACGGCGTGCGGTAGGGGGTATCGACTTGCGCGCGCAGCAACGGGGCGAGCGCGAGCGCGAGGAGGAAAGCGCGGCGGAACATGGGTCGCGACAGTGAGGCGCGGCGGAAAAACCGCACGGCAAAACGCGGCGCTCAGTTGTAGGGCGGGGTCGCCGACCCTGCCGCTTCAGGAGACGCGACGTGAAATCGACGTGTGGCGCACGCGGCGAAGATCGTCGCGGCGGAGATTTTCTTCCCGGGGAGCGCACGCGCCCCGCGTGCTGGAGCGGGCGTCCCGCCGGCTCCTCCGAAGGTCCTCGGCGGGACGCCGAGGACAGCCTGCGAGACGCAGGCGCTCCCCGGGAATTTTCCAGCCGTCAATTCGATGCGCAAGCCCCCAGCGCCTCGGCCAGCGCCGCGATGATTTCATCGGGCGGCTCCGTGCCGATGCAGAGGCGGAGGAGGTCGGGGTCGAGTTTGCTCGCGGCCAGCTCCGCGAGGCCCGCCGGCGTTGTCACCAGATCGTAGTGGGCGAGATACATGAACGGGCAGATCAGCGTCGTCGTCATGCCGAAGCTTGGGCCTTTCGGGAGGCGGAGGCGGTCGTAGAAGTCGGCGAGGGCGCCGAGTTTTTTCAGCGTGAAGGTGATCATGCCGCCCGTCGCATCGGGGGCGCGGGCGAGGCGGAGGTAGTTTTCTCGCGAGGGCGTGGCGAGGGCCCAGTGGACTTCGGCGATGGCGGGGTGCGCGGCGAGAAACGCGGCGACGCGCGCGGTGCTCGCGTGGATTTTTTCGAGGACGGCGGCGGTGCGGCCGATTTGCCAGGCGAGGCGCGCGAGGTCGCGCGCGTTGACGGGTTCGAGTTCGGCGGCGATGCGGTGGCGGAGCTCGGCGGCGTCGGGCGCGGCGGGGTTGAGCGCGACGAGGCCGGCGGTGAGATCGCCTGCGCTGGCGGTGTATTTGGTGAGGCTGGAGAGGACGGCGTCGCAGTGGGGGAGGACGTCGACGTTGAAGACGGAGACGACGGAGGGATCGACGAAGAGGAGCGCGCCGTGCCGGCGGCAGAGCGCGGCGAGCGCGGGGAGATCGGGCGTCTGGATGAGGGGGTTGGTGGGGACTTCGGCGATGACGCCGGCGAGGCGCGGGCCGAATTTCGCGAAGAGGCGCGCGAGGCCGGCGAGGTCGAGCACGTCGCGGATGTAAACGTAGTCGGCGGGCGCGGCGGTGAATTTCTTGAGGAGCGCGATGGTGTCGAGGTAGAGCCAGCCGAGTTGGAGCCAGACGGTGCGGCCGCGCGCGGCCTGGAGGTCGGCGGCGGCACGGAAGGCGGCCCAGATGGCGCCCATGCCGCAGGGGGCGAGGAGGAGGTCGGCGTCGGTGCAGGCGCGCGGGTCGGCGGCGGGCCGGGTGGCGTTGAGCGCGGTGCGGAGGTGGCGGCGGATTTCGGCGGCGGGATCGGAGGCGATGAACGACGCGGAAGCGGCGGAGGCGGAAGGGAAAACCTCTTCGGCGTAGGGCGCGGCGAGGAGGCCGGCGCGGACGAGGCCGTCCTCGGCGGCGCGGGAGGAGACGAAGCCGCCGCGGTTTTGGAGAAACACTTTCGCGCGCGCGAAAATTTCCGGCGACTCCGCGTGCGCGACGCCGTGAAAGCCATCGCGGGCGAAGACCACGGGCGAGACGCCCGTGCCACCCAGATGCGCGCTGAGCGCGTGCGCCATGCGCGCGGAGGTGACGAGCCAGAGCGTGTGGGCGGCACGGCCGTGGTCAGGCGCGGCGGCGAGCGCGGGCGTGGTGGCGACGAAGTGGGCGGCGAGTTTTTTCGCGAACGGATGCACCACGAAACGCGGATAGCCCGAGGTGAGCTGGGCGACGATGGCGGGGTCTTTTTCCTCGTAGCCGCACACGTCGCGCATCGTGGGCAACGAGCACGAGACGGCGTGCGGGCTGGCGGGGATGCGTTGGCCGAGAGGAAGGTGAGTGAAGGAGGACACGGCGGGGGAGAGCTGAGAGCGCAGAGCTGAGAGCCGAGAGTGCAGAGAGGCAAGGGTGGGGCGGGGGCGACGCGCGTCATCGACAGCGGCGCGGCGAGTCGTGGACGAGGCGTCCCGCCTCGTGGTTTGGAAAACGCCGTCGTCCTCACCGCTGCGGGGATCGCACCCGCGACTCTCGGCTCTCCACTGCATTTGGTCGGCTGAGGCGGGACGCCTCAGCCACGACTCGCGGCGAAACCGTTTGCGCTGCGCGCGGGCGGGGCGTGTTGTCGCCGCGCATGAAACTCGTCTCCTGGAACGTCAACGGCATCCGCGCTGCACTGAAGAAGGGCGCGATGGACTACTTCACCGCGCTCAAGGCCGATGCGATTTGCCTTCAGGAAACCAAGGCGCAGCCCGAGGACGTCGCCGAGGTCGCGTGGCCGCGTGGCTACGAGGTGTTGTGGAACAGCGCCGAGAAAAAAGGCTACAGCGGCACCGCCGTCATCACGCGCGTGAAACCGCTGCGCGTGATCAACGGCATCGGCGTCGCCGCGCACGACACCGAGGGGCGCGTGCTCACGGCGGAGTTCGAGAAATTTTTTCTCGTCAACGTCTACCAA
>JBEANZ010000419.1:0-6395 GCA_041165185.1 Verrucomicrobiota bacterium
CCGATCCCACGCGGCGACCGCTCGAGGTGGCGCGCACACTCCGCGCCGGCGAACTCATCGACGGCCACCGTCTCGTGCGCCCCCTCGCCGGCAACGACCGCGTGTGGCTCGCCGACGCGCCCGACGGCGCCACGGTTCCGCGCGTCGTCCTCAAGTTCCCCGATCCCGAGGCCGCCGATTCCGCCGAGGCGCGCGAGGTTTTCCTCCGCGAGGTCCGCACCGCGCTTCGGCTCGCCTCGCCCGATCTCGTGCGCGCCTGCGTGCCCGACGGCCCCGCGCTGCGCTGCTACGCGATGGAGTTCGTCAACGCCCCCACGCTGCGCTCTGCGCTGCTCACCGGCCGCCTCGGCGTCGAGGAGACGCGCGAGCTGGCGCGTTTTCTCCTGCGCACCGGCCAGTTTCTCCTCCGCCACGATCTCGCGCACGGCGACATCAAGCCCGACAACATCCTCGTGCTCCGCGAGCCGGGCGGCGTGAGTTTTCGCCTGCTCGATCTCGGGAGCGCGGCGGAGTTGTTCTCCGTCACATCGCGCGCGGGCACGCCGAGCTACCTCGCGCCGGAGCGTTTTCGCGGTGGCGCGTTGTCCGAGCGCACTGAGATTTTCGCCATCGCCGTCACGCTCTACGAATCGCTCTCCGGCACCTATCCCTACGGCGAGATCGAGCGGTTCCAGACACCGCGTTTCGAAAAAACTCCGCGCCGCCTCGTGCGCCTCAACCCCGCCGTCCCGCCCTGGCTCGACTTCATCATTCTCCGCGCCCTCGATCCGGAGCCGGAGCGGCGCTACCAGAATTTCTCAGAGATGGCCTACGAACTCGCGAACCCGGCGCGCGTCGGCCCGCACCACCGCAAGGACGCCTCACTGCTCGAGCGCAACCCTCTGCGTTTCTACAAGGGCCTCAGCGCCGCGCTGTTTCTGGTCGTGCTCGTGCTACTCTACCTGCTCACGCGGCGCTGACATGAGCCATTCTCATCCCACGGTCCGAAACAATTCATCGCTTCGATGACAACGCCCGTGGGCCATGGCACCTCCCCTGCTAAACCGGAGCGTGCCCGCCGAGCCCGCACCTTCTCCGTCCGCGCAACCGCCTCAGCCATTTTCGGCTGAGCAGAAGGAGTATCTCGCCGGTTTCATGGCCGGTGTGAACGCGGGAGGTCTCGCGCCATTCGTTGGTCACACCGCCGTCGGCCAGATCGCCGCGACACCCGCCGACGCCGTCACGCCCAATCTCGCCGCGCCCGCCGAGGAAAAGCTTTTCAACACCCCGCTCTCCGATCTCTGCAAAGAGGAACGCTGGAAATACGACGAGAACCCACTCGACGCCTGGGACCGCCTGCTGAAGCACGCCGACGAAAACAAAATCCCCGACCCCGAGCACACCTACCGCTTCAAGACCTCGGGCCTCTTCTACGTCGCGCCTGCGCAGGACAGTTTCATGATCCGCCTGCGCGTCCCCGCCTGCGAGATCACCGCCGCGCAATGCCACGGCCTCGCCGATCTCGCCGCCGATCTCGGCAACGGCCGCATCGACATCACCACGCGCGGCAACCTCCAGCTCCGCGAATTCAAGCCGCGCGACATCGTCAAGGTGCTCACGCGCGTGCAGGAGCTCGGTCTCACCTCGCGCGGCGCCGGCGCCGACAACATCCGCAACGTCACCGCCTCGCCCGACAGCGGCTTCGCGCCCGACGAGCTGCTCGACGTGCGCCCCTACGCCAAGGCGCTGCACCACTACATCCTCAACCACCGCGACCTCTACGGCCTCCCGCGGAAATTCAACGTCGCCTTCGACAACGGCGGCAGCCTGTCCGCCGCCGCCGACACGAACGATATCGGCTTCTTCGCCGTGCGTGTCAGCGCCGCTTCGCTCTCAAATTTCAAATCTCCGGTCTCAGATTCCGTTCTCTCAGCTCTCAGCTCTCAGCTCTCAACTCCGCCCGCTGCGGGCGTGTATTTCCGCGTCCACCTCGGCGGCATCACCGGCCACAAAGATTTCGCGAAAGACACCGGCCTGCTCGTTCGCCCCGCCGAAGCCGTCGCCCTCGCCGTCGCAATGATCCGCGTCTTCGCCGAGAACGGCTGCCGCTCCGATCGGAAAAAGGCGCGGTTGAAATATCTCCTCGAGACGTGGGGCGTGGAAAAATTTCTCGCCGAGTCCGCCGAGAAACTCGCCTTCCCGCTCACGCGCGCGCCGCTCGAGTCGTGCGAGCCGCGCCGTCCCGTCGAGAAACACGCGTGGCTCGGTGCGCGCAAGCAGGCCCAGCGCGGCCTCAACTCCCTCGGCGTCGGCGTGCCCGTCGGCCGCATCACCGCCCGCCAGCTCCACGCGCTCGCCGATCTCGCGACCCACTACGGCAAGGGCGAGCTGCGCCTCACCGTGTGGCAAAACCTCCTCATCCCGCACGTGCCCGATGCGTTCGTCGCGACGCTCCGCCGCAGCGTGCAGCGGCTCGGGTTTTTCACCGAGGCCTCGTCGGCTGCCGGCGGCATCATCGCCTGCACCGGGAACAAGGGCTGCAAATACGCCGCCGCCGACACCAAGGCCCACGCGCTCGCCGCGTTCAAGCACCTCGAGGGCCGCGTGTCCGTCGGCGCACCCGTCAACCTCCACTTCACCGGCTGCCCGCACAGTTGCGCCCAGCACTACTGCGGCGACATCGGCTTCGTTGGCGCGAAGCTCGCCGACGGCGCCGAGGGCTACCACGTCGTCCTCGGCGGCGGCATGGATCACGAGCAAGGCATTGCGCGCGAGATCTTCCGCGGCGTCCGCGCCACCGAGGTCAACACGCTCGTCGAAAAAGTCCTCATCACCTACGAAACCAAAAAAAATCTCGGCGAAACTTTCGTGCAATGGACGCGCCGCCACTCCGTGAAGGAGCTGCAGGAATTTCTCAGCCAGTAGGTAGGGCAGGGTCTCTGACCCGCCCTCCGCACCGCCCAAGATGTCCACCGTCCCCTTCATTCCCGACACCGCCCCGTTCACGCCCGAGCAACGGGCCTGGCTCAACGGCTTCTTTGCGGGCATGTTTTCCCGCGCTCCGGTTGTCGGCGTAGTGCCCTCACCCCGCGAGGCAACGACCCCGCTCACGCCTCTCACGATTCTCTTCGGCTCCCAAACGGGCACCGCCGAAGGCCTCGCCAAGCGCGTCGCCAAGGAAGCCGGCAAGCGCCACTTCGCCGCCACCATCCTCGACATGGCGCAGTGCGATCTCGCGAAACTCGCCGGCGAAAAAAATCTTCTCGTCCTCACCAGCACCTACGGCGACGGCGAACCGCCCGACAGCGCGAAGGCTCTCCACACCGCCCTCGCCTCAGCCTCTCTCAACTCTCAGCCCTCAACTCTCAACTCCGTCCGTTTCAGCGTCCTCGCCCTCGGCGACACCAACTACACCCAGTTCTGCAAAGCCGGCGCCGATTTCGATCTCTACATCGAGAAACTCGGCGCCAGGCGCGTCACCCCGCGCGCCGACTGCGATCTCGACTACGAGGAGAAATTCACCGCGTGGCTCAACACCGCGCTCTCCGCGCTCGGCTCCGCCTCGCCGTCCCCATTATTACCCGTCGCCGAAATCGTAAATCGTAAATCCGAAATCTTAAATGAGAGCGGCTTCAGCCGCTCCCGTCCCTTCCCCGCCCTCCTCCTCACGTCCCGCAACCTCAGCGGCGCCTCGTCCGCGAAGCAGATCAACCACATCGAATTCGATCTCACCGGGTCCGGTCTCGCCTACGAAGCCGGCGATGCCCTCGGCGTCGTGCCGCACAACTGCCCGACGCTCGTCGTTGATGTCCTCGCCGCCCTCGGCTGCGACGGCGAGGAGGCCGTCCCCGCCCCCGACGGCAGCTCCGTCCCGCTGCGTCGTGCGCTCACCGAACTCTACGACCTCGGCAAACCCTCGCCCGACCTGCTCTCGTTGTTCGCGCTGGTTCCCGCTGGGGACGCGGCGCCCTCGCCGCGTTTGTCCGCCCCTCACCACGTCATCGACGTCCTCCTCGAATCGAAAATCGAGAATCCAAAATCGAAAATCCTCTCGCCCACCGATTTCGTCCGTGCCCTGAAAAAAATCCAACCCCGCCTCTACTCGATCTCCTCCTCGCCGCGCGCGCACGCCAACCAAGTCCACCTCACCGTCGGCGCAGTGCGCTACGATCTGGCCGGCCGCGCCCGCAAAGGCGTGTGCTCCACCTTTCTCGCCGACCGCACCGTCACCGGCGAGACGCGCGTCGGCGTCTTCGTTCATTCCAACAAGGCCTTCCGCCCGCCCGCGAGCGGCGACACCCCGATGATCATGGTCGGGCCAGGCACCGGCATCGCGCCGTTCCGCGCCTTCCTCGAGGAGCGCCGCGCGACAGGCGCAAAGGGAAAAAACTGGCTCTTCTTCGGCGACCAGCGCGCCGCCACGGATTTCATTTATCGCGACGAGCTGCTCGGGATGCAGGCCGATGGCACGCTCACGCGCCTCGACCTCGCGTGGTCGCGCGATCAGCAGGAAAAAATCTACGTGCAGAACCGCATGACCGAGCACGCCGCCGAACTCTTTGCGTGGCTCGAACAAGGCGCGCACTTCTACGTCTGCGGCGACGCCTCCCGCATGGCCAAGGATGTCGACGCCGCGCTCCACACCGGGATCGAGCGCGCCGGAAAAAAATCCGCCGACGAAGCCGCCGCCTACGTGCAGGGGCTCAAGGCCGCGAAACGCTACGCGCGCGACGTGTATTGAGTGGAAGTAGCGAGCATCGAGTAGCGAGTAGTGAGCATGAAAAAACATAACCCAACTCCGATCGCCGCGGCTACTCGCTACTCGCTACCCGCTACTCGCTACTAACCTGTGGTCGCGTCGCCCAAAAATTTCCCGCTGCTCGCCGAACTCCTCGCCGAGCAGCAGCGGTTGCAGACGCCCGTCGCCAATTTTGCCACGGCGCACGAGGCCGGGATCTCCTTCGTCCCGCAACTCATCCCGCTCTCGAAACCCGGCCCGGGCGAGCAATACGCCTTTGAGGTCGATCTCGATTCCTGCACCGGCTGCAAAGCCTGCGTCTCCGCGTGCCACTCGCTCAACGGCCTCGACGACGAGGAGACCTGGCGCGACGTCGGCCTCCTCGTGAGCCCGAGCCGCGCGCATCCGTTCACGCAAACCGTCACGACCGCCTGCCACCACTGCGCCGATCCTGCGTGCCTCAACGGCTGCCCCGTCCTCGCCTACGAAAAGGATCCCGTGACCGGCATCGTCGTCCACCTCGACGACCAGTGCATCGGCTGCAGCTACTGCGTGTTGAAGTGCCCCTACGACGTGCCGAAATTTTCCGAGCGCCGCGGCATCGTGCGCAAGTGCGACATGTGCCACAGCCGCCTCGCCGCCGGCGAAGCCCCCGCCTGCGCCCAAGCCTGCCCCACGCACGCAATCAAGATCGTCACTGTCTCAACGCGCGCGACGCCGTTCGCCGGGGACGCGGCGCCCTCGCCGCATCGGTTCGACACCTCACACTTCCTCACCGCCGCTCCCGACCCCGCCTACACGCAGCCCACCACGCGCTACGTCTCGAAACGCCCGCTCCCGGAAAACCTCGTGGCAGCCGACGCCGCCACCCTCCGCGTCCAACCCGCCCACTGGCCGCTCGTGATCATGCTCACGCTGCTGCCCGCCGCCGTCGGGCTACAGCTCGCCTTCGTCCTCTCATTTTCCGGCCTTAAACTTTCAACTTTCAACTTCCACTGGCTGCTCACCGCCGCCGCGGCGCTTGGCAGCCTCGGCCTCTTCGCCTCGGTTTTCCACCTCGGCCAGCCACTGCGCGCCTGGCGCATCTTCCTCGGCTGGCGCAAAAGCTGGCTCTCACGCGAAGCGATGGTCTTCGGCGCGTGGTTTCCCGTCACACTCGCCGCCTCGCTGCCGTCCACCGTCCTTCAACTTCACCACTTAAACTTCAACTGGCTGCCGCTCGCCGCCGCAGCGCTCGGCAGCCTCGGCCTCTTCTGCTCCGCGATGATCTACGTCGACACCCGCCGCCACTTCTGGCGCACCGCGCAAACCTTCCCGCGCTTCCTCGGCACGGCCCTCGTATTTGCGCTCACTTTCATTTCGCCGCCCGCCGCCGCCGCGCTGCTCGCGCTGAAACTCGCCATCGAGTCGCGCACATTTTTCGGCGGCGGCGTCTCCGCCCGCCTCCAACGCGGCCCGCTCGCCCGCGCCGGCCTCATTCGCGATCTCAGCGGCCTCGCCACGCTTGTCCTGCTCCTCGCGCAGCCGGCCGGAGTCTCGCTCGCCCTCACGCTCCCGCTGCTCTTCGCCGGCGAACTCGCCGAGCGCTACCTCTTCTTCCGCGCCGTCGATGCACCGAAGATGCCCGGCGTCCCCGCCTAGGGTGTGTCTTCAAAATGCGAATTTCACCCAATCGGTT
>JBEANZ010000420.1:0-3226 GCA_041165185.1 Verrucomicrobiota bacterium
TGGTGCTCGCGCAGAAAACGCCCGAGGCGCCCTGGCGCGAAATTCCCCTCTCGCAGTCACTCGCGTGCGAGATATGCGGCGACGTTTTCGCCAAACTGGGGGCGCGGCATTTTTCCTTTTCCCACCGTGAGGGGGCCTGCCCGACGTGCGACGGACTCGGTCGCAAGCTGCGCTTCGTGCCCGAATTGATCGTTCCTGATCCCGACAAGTCCGTACGTGAGGGTGCAATCAAGCCGTGGCGCATCGGCGGAAAAAATCTCATCATCAAACACAACGCGCTCCTCAAGCAGCTCGCGGAGCAACTCCCGTTCGACCCCGACGTGCCGTGGAAAAACCTCCCCGAGAAAACGCGCGACGCGATCCTGTTTGGCGCGGGGAAACGGGAGTTCGCGTTCAAGCTGCGCCGGATGCGCGAGGCGAAGGCGATGCCGTTCCCCGGCGTGATCGCGGACCTCGACGAGAGCTGGCGGCACACGGACAGCGAGGGTTTCCGCGCGCGGCTCACGACCTTCATGATCGCGGGTGAATGCCCCGAGTGCCACGGCACGCGGCTCAACGCGCGCAGCGGCGCGGTGGTGATTACTGGAGCGGCGACGCCCTCGTCGCCGTCGAACGCGGCGGGGGCGCCGCGTCTCCAACAGCTCGCCTTCCCCGCCTTCCTCGCCCTCGATATCGCCGCCGCCCACGCCGTCGCGCGCGACCTCGTCGCCGCCCATGCCGCCAACGACGCCGCGCGCGACGTCGTCACCGGCATCGAACAGCGCCTCCACTTTCTCCTCGAGACCGGCCTCGGCTACCTGACGCTCGACCGCGATTACGCCACGCTCTCCGGCGGCGAGGCCCAGCGCGTCCGCCTCGCCACGCAGCTCGGCATGGGCCTCATCGGCGTCATCTACGTCCTCGACGAGCCGAGCATCGGCCTCCACCCGCACGACAACCAAAAGCTCCTCGACACCCTCGTCGCCCTCCGCGATCGCGGCAACACCGTCATCGTCGTCGAGCACGACGAGGACACGCTGCGCCTCGCCGACGAACTCATCGAGCTCGGCCCCGAGGCCGGCGTCGAGGGCGGCAGCCTGCTTTTCCAAGGCACGCCCGCCGCGTGCATGAAACTCCCGCCGAAACTCTCGCGCACCGGCGGCTATCTCTCGCGGCAACTCGCCGTCGTCCGCGACGCCGCCCAAAAAATTCCCGACGGCGCGTGGCTCACCGTCCGCGAAGCGCGCGCCAACAACCTCCGCGGCCTCGATGCGCGCTTCCCCGTCGGCCTGCTCACGGTCGTCACCGGCGTGAGCGGCTCCGGCAAAAGCACGCTCGTCAACGACGTGCTCGCCGCCGCCGCCGCGCGCAAACTCAACGGCGCGAAAACCATCCCCGGCCAACACCGCCACGTGGAGCACCTCGATTTTTTCGAGAAGCTCGTCGAGGTGGATCAGCAACCCATCGGCCGCAGCCCGCGCTCCAACCCCGCGACCTACGTCGATCTGCTCACGCTGCTGCGCGATCTCTACGCGTCGGTGCCGCTCGCGAAAGTGCGCGGCTACAAGGCGAGCCGCTTCTCCTTCAACGTCCGCGGCGGCCGTTGCGAACGCTGTCAGGGCGACGGCGCCATCAAGCTCGACATGCAGTTCATGGCCGACGCCTACGCGCCGTGCCCGAGCTGCGCCGGCCGCCGTTACAACCGCGAGACGCTCGAAATTCTCTTCCACGGTAAATCCATCGCCGACGTCCTCGACATGACCGTCCGCGAGGCGATCGCGCTCTTCAAAAACATCCCGCGCGTCCTCGACAAACTCGCCACGCTCGAGGCGGTCGGCCTCGGCTACCTGACGCTCGGCCAATCGGCGACGACGCTCTCTGGCGGCGAAGCGCAGCGCCTGAAACTCTCGCTCGAGCTCAGCAAACGCCAGCAAGGCTCGACGCTCTACATCCTCGACGAACCGACGACCGGCCTGCACTGGACCGACATCCAGAAGCTGATGGACCTGCTCTTCAAACTCCGCGACCAGGGCAACACCGTCATCATCATCGAGCACAACCTGGACGTGATAAACCTGGCCGACTGGCTCATCGACCTCGGCCCCGGCGGCGGCCGCGACGGCGGCGAACTCATCTACGCCGGCCCGCGCAACGAAATCGAAACGTGCGTCCGCTCGCTGACCGGCGCGGCGCTCAAGCGGTGGACCGCGTTTCCTTCATCGCGCTGACGACTCGTGTAAGCACGAAGATTTTGCGGGACAGGTTCAAACCTCCGCTTGCGCGGTTTGGAGTTCCTTGAGCGTTTTGCCGTGTGCGTCTTTCCAATCAATTCGGCCGTTGGAGCTATGGCCAAGAATTACCGCAGCAGCCAATGACGGAGACGTAAACGTGTAGTCCTGACTAAACTTGAACCGCTTCCCGTCGGATTGGAGCACGCCATTTTCAATGAGGAGTTGTCGAGTTCGATAGACCGACGGCAAATTTACTTTCATCGAAGGAACCACTCCTTGGTCTCCGACCGCTTCAGAGTCGGCCTTAACGACGAAGCCCTGAGTTGTTTCATGGCCAGTGGCCAGCACGCCCTTACCGCGGCAAGTAAGTCGCGTGGGGGCGTATTCCCGGCCTCTTGCAGGTGTAGCGGTTGCGGGACTCTCGAACGCTTGGATCCCGAGAACCGGCAGCATGCTCAGCATATTGATCAAGAAGACCTCCATGTCCGCGCGATCCGCCTCGGACAGGCTCGGCTCCGTCGGCACGTTGCCGTTGTCCAGCAGCACGCGTTTCGCAGCGGTGGCCCGCTTGATCAGCTGTGACTCAAGAAACTGAACGTGTGCCTTGTTGAGCTGCCCAGAGCCCGCGACGAAAAAAACGGCACGGGTCCAAAACTCCTTTTTCGCAAAATGGCTTTCGAGCCTCGGCCGAACCGGATCGCCTTCACCGATGTAAATCGTCTCGTTGGCGCCATCTTCGGCCAGACCGAGCAAGAGGTAGACCCCCGTCTGCCCGAATTCCCCTCGTGTCTTGATTTCGGGAAACAATGTGCGCGGAAAAATCACGCCTTTGCCCACCCAATTCGAGCGCTCGACGAGGCGAAGGCCGTCCGGATCGCCGTCGGCGACAAATATGCGCAGGGAAAACGGGGTCGGGACAGCCATGGTTGAGCGCCGAGCATGGAAACGCTGATCGGCGGCACAATCGAAAATCCAGCACGAGAGAATCGTTACTCTCGCCGCGCGACCACGCGGGG